>CAIKOJ010000169.1 GCA_903829015.1 uncultured Bacteroidota bacterium | reverse complement strand
AACATTAAGAGTTACGCCGGTTATTACCCACGCCCCAGCTATTGTACCTGTGGTCCCGTTGTACAAATTAAAAATGTCTCCTGCAGTTGTGAAATTAGATGGTGCAGTTCCGGTGCCATCGGTATTGGTACCCCAGTTAGAAAGTGTTTGTAAAGCTGCAATACCGGCTGCCTTATTGTAGTATGTAGTAGCATCAGCCGAAAAACAACAGCAAAGGAGCAACGCAGCAAAATATGTTACAATCCTTTTCATGCTCTTTTGTTCCTGGTTATTTTTTGAGTTAGGCTTTCACCTAGTTTAGTTTTATTTCTTCTACAATTTTCTTTTCTGACTTCTCGCCTGTCTTCAAAGTATAAGTAACTATCAGCTTACCGCTGGTATAGTCTGCTTTCTTTTCGAGATCCAGGTTGAATTTTCTTTTTGGTATCGGTGTATATACCCCTATTCCCCTTACAATACCTACCTGTTTAGTAATACCAAACGTTGAAATATGCTCTACTTTAATATCTCCATATACCGACATGGAACCCGTGCGATGAAATACAACATTCACTCTGGGTGTGTCATTCTGGTTCACAAACGCAACATCTTCCAGGGTGACTTTTGCATCATTCTCTCCCACTCTTATCAATACCGGAATGGTTATTCCGAATATCGGTTTTAAAGAAATGCTTATTCCCCCTGTGTCAGAAGCTTTTTTCGGCTCCCCAAGTGGTTTCTCATCTGGTACGGCCCTGAAATACAAATGAGAACGGTACTCACCATCCTTCATTTGGCTCGACTTAACGATCTGCAGTTTCACCACTTGAGACTCATTAGGCGCAAGTGTTACCTTTCTTGGGAAAAAACGCAGAAACGGTCCTGCAAAATTCTGTCCTGAGTCAGGTTCTGTTATTTGTTCAAACGAACCTGATTCGGTCATCCGGTAGTCAACCAATGAAATAGCATATGTAGCAGAATCCCTGCCTACATTTGCAAGACTTATTTCCTGCATTTTCTTCGATCCTTCAAGTACAATCCTAAGTGGCGAGATCAAAAGATCGCCTTGTGCTCTGGAAGTTAAACCCGCACAAATCATCACAACCAGAAACAGCACCGGGCTTATAAAAGAACTTAACCTTATTGCACTTTTTAGTTTAAAATTTGCTGATACTATGTGGTTCATTTACTTTCTTAATTTTAATAGCTATTTGATTTTTTCAATGTCTTCCCGGCTTAGTTTTTAATTGTAATTGACTGTGACTGGCAATGCGGTGGCATTAGTATAAGTTCCGGAAACCTGAGCGGCCGGAATACTTAGCGTAGCACCAACTGCAAGCGACTGAGCTCCACCAGAACTTAAAGTACCCACTAACGAGGGCGAACTGGTAAAACCACTCACTGTCATAGTTGCCGCACCGGGGCCCGTGATAACTGCACTGGACGGCAAACTAATTGAAAACGTAAACCCTGGCTCACCAGATACGGTGAAAGCAGCAGCGGCAACTGTTCCGGTATTGGCCGGAAGTGTTACACCTGATCCGCCTGTAGTTCTCCCCCCGGTAGGCGCGAGTATAATACTACCGCCTAATAAAGGTGCAACTGCTGCATTTCCAAAACTCAAATCAACTGTCTTAACAATACTAATTGGTGTCACCACATTAGCAAGCAGGCTCGCTGATGCAACCGGTTGTGCAGCAACGCGAAATCCTCCCGCAGATAAAATGGTGACAACAGTAGCCATTAAAAATTGTAATCTGTTTTTCATTTTTCAGATATTTTAAGCTTATCGAAATATTTAGATAATGCCTAATGCATTAATTTTGGTAATCAAAACTAACGCAAGCACTGCCTGTCCGTGACAAATAGTTTTCCACAGACGTTGACAGTACAAATATACTGAAAAACAATTATTGTTAATAAAAATTAAAAAATATATCCACTCTATTTTTGGTCAAATAAATAACGAAATAGGAGGTATCCAGAAACGTTTTACATCGACCGTATTTGTATTTATTTTAATGTACAGCATGCACCGCTTCTCCACCCGAAACTATTTTGCCCAGCACTTTCCTGATCAGTTCCAAATCCCTTTCTCCCTTCAATATAAAATCCACCGCACCATTCGCTATTACCGCACCAGCCAGTTTCCTGTCATCAACAGCAGATATCATTAAAAACTGAATTTCAGGATTCGTCTTTTTGATCCTACGCATCACTTCCAGTCCGTTCATCGGAGACATATCGTAGTCAAGTATAATAACATCAGGTTGAAGGCTAAGTTTCTGAATGCAGTCAGGCCCATTATCAAACATCACGTTGTCGCTATACCCAAGATTCATCAAATACTGACGATAGAACATTCTTGAAAATGGATCGTCATCTACTATAAAAAATTTAAGGCAATCACTCTTTGGCATTTCGTCGTTTTTGATTTCATAATAACCAATGTCGTGCCAGTTTTGCAAACAGCTGAATATCAACCACTAACGATTGACTTAAGTACTGTTATCTTCCTGATAATAGATTAAAAGTCCAAATTGTGGAAACGGCGAAATCAGAGTTTTGGAACTGAAACCAATAAACTGATAGACGTCATTTTGATTTCTGGACAAATATATTATTTTTGAGAAAATTTCCACCAAATGGAACAATTCCGAATCTTCATTGTTGAGGACGATCCATGGTATGGCGAGATCCTCGAATACCATCTATCGCTCAACCCGGATCATGAGATCTACAGGTATACAACCGGCAAAGAATGCCTTGCCAATCTTTCGAAAAAACCGGGCATGATCAGCATTGATTATTCCCTGCCGGACACGAACGGAGTGGACCTGCTGAAAAAGATCAAGCAGCAAAACCCCGATGTGCCGGTAATTGTAATCAGTGGTCAGGACGATGTAAGCACTGCGGTTGAACTGCTGCGCAAAGGAGCATCAGATTACTTCATCAAAGACGACAATACCAAAGAACTGTTGTGGAATGCGGTGACCCGTATTAAAGAGCACCAATCTCTGAAGAAAGAAGTAGAAACACTTAAAGAGGAGCTCGGCCAAAAATATGACTTCAACAAAGCTATAAAAGGGAACAGCCCCTCGATGCTTAAAATATTTTCGCTGCTGGAAAAAGCATCGAGAACAAACATCAATGTTTCTGTTACGGGCGAAACTGGTACCGGTAAAGAAGTTATTGCAAAAGCCATACACTACAATTCAGATCGGAAGAAGAAACCTTTCGTGGCGGTGAACATGGCAGCTATACCCAGAGAACTACTGGAAAGCGAACTCTTCGGTCATGAAAAAGGATCATTTACAGGAGCGCTGGGACGCAAGATCGGTAAGTTTGAAGAAGCCAACACGGGCACGCTTTTTCTTGATGAAATAGCTGAGCTGGATATGAGCCTGCAAAGCAAAATATTGCGTGTACTACAAGAGAGAGAATTGATACGGGTAGGTGGCAACGAAAAGGTAAGCCTTGATGTAAGGCTGATCATAGCCACACATAAAAATCTGCTGGAAGAAGTAAAGAAAGGCAACTTTCGTGAAGATCTTTTTTACCGCATCATGGGTCTGCCAATAGAATTGCCTCCATTGCGTGAACGCGGAAACGACATTCTTGTTCTTGCCAAATACTTCCTCGATGAGTTTTGCAAAAGCAACAAAATGGGCAGCATAACAATTGCTCCGGATGCCAAAGATAAACTGATGAAATACCGCTTTCCCGGCAACGTAAGAGAGCTCAAAGCAATCATCGACCTGTCGGCTGTAATGTGTGATGGCAGCAGCATTCGGGAGGATGACCTACATTTTGCATCGGCTTCTGGAGACCTGTCTGTATCGGAAGAAAAAACAATGAAACAATATACGATTGACATCATTGCTCACTTCCTGAAAAAGTACGACAACAATGTGATCAAGGTTGCCAAGAAGCTGGATATTGGCAAGTCAACTATTTACAAAATGATTCAGAATGACGAATTAACTTTGAAATAGGCACCGATGAATATCAGGGAACTACAAGAACAGCTGGAAAAGGAAAGGGCCATTCTAAAAGCCGCGAAAGACCGTATTGCCATACAAAATGCCGAGCTGGAAGAGCTTAGGAAAAGTGTACGGGAAGTATCGAGATCGGATGATGCGGTGAACGATGCCAATACCCGACTTACTGAGCTGATACAGAACATACAAAGCGGCGTATTTGTGGTAGATGAAAACAAAGCCGTTGTTATCCTGAATGAACTGTTTTGTAAACTATTCGGCATTGTTACAGCACCCGATCAGATCATAGGTAGTGACGGTCCTAAATTAACGAAACAACTCAGCCAGCTGTTCAAAGATCCTATTGCCTTCATCTCATCTACAGAAGAGATCGTTCGCAATAAAAAAACGGTACTCAATGAAGAACTGACACTTAAGAACGGTCAGATCTACAGCCGTGATTTCATTCCGTTATTTACAGAATCAAAGTACCGTGGCTATCTGTGGAAATACACGGATATCACACGTAACAAAACTATTGGCGACACCTTTGATGCTCAAAGAAGATTCTTTGAACAGATACTGAATAATTTGCCCGCAGAAGTGGTTGTTTGCGATCACGAGCACCGTTATATGTTTGCCAATCCGAAGGCTGTAAGCAACCCTGAACACCGTAAATGGATCATTGGCAAAACCAACGATGAATTCTGCGAATACACCGACAGACCGAGATCGTGGGCGGAGAACAGGAACAACATTTTTAACGAAGTAAAGCGATTAAAAGTTCAGCAGGAGTGGGAGGAAACACTGACCTTGCAGGACGGCGTAACCAACTACTACCTGTGGCGCATGTACCCTGTACTCAGCGATAAAGGCGGTCTGGAAATAGTGATCGGATATGGTGTAGACATAACCGAGCGTAAAAAAATTGAAGACCAGCTTACAGTTGCTAAGCTTGAAGCCGACAGGTCTTCGATGTCTAAGGACATCTTCCTGACGAACATGAGTCACGAGATCCGTACGCCGTTGAATGCCATTATGGGTCTGGGTAAGTTATTGAGCAAGAGCGATCTGAACTCTGTGCAAAAGAACTACCTGAAAGGTATAGAAAGTGCGTCATCGAATCTGCTAGGCATCATTAACGACCTGCTTGATTTCTCTAAAATTGAAGCAGGCAAAATAAGCCTGGAAGAAATAAGCTTCAGCCTGGAGACTATAGCCAAACAGCTAGTGAGCGTGCTGATGCACAAAGCTGAAGAACGCGGACTGTCGATACATGTGGATATTGATCAGCGGATAGCTCCGGTGGTGATTGGCGACCCTTTCAGGGTGAACCAGATCTTTATGAACATGGTGAGCAACGCTATCAAATTCACTGAAAAAGGCTCGGTGTATTTAAAGGCTTTCATGCTCGAGCAGACCAACGAATTTCAGAAAGTACTGGTGATGATCGAAGATACTGGTGTGGGTATCAAAGAAGAATATCTGGAGAACATCTTCGACAAATTCACACAGGAAGACGAAACAGTGGTACGAAAATTCGGGGGTACGGGACTGGGTATGAGTATCACCAAGCAACTGATAGAGCTGATGGGTGGCACCATATCGGTGTTCAGTAAAAAGAATGTGGGCACTACCATATCATTGACTTTTAATTTCAGAATTGGTACTTCGAGGGTTTTTGAAAAGAAAAAAACCATCAAGAACGACATTGCCAATATTAATGGTAAGCGGATACTGCTGGTTGAAGACAACAATCTGAACAGATTGCTTGCCTACACCATCTTAACCGAGTATGGCGCCGTAATTCTTGAAGCCGAGAACGGTCTGCAGGCTATTGAACGCATGAGAAAAGAATCGTTCGACCTGGTGCTCATGGACATTCAGATGCCGGTGATGGACGGACTACAGGCGACTAAGATCATCAGGGATGAAATCAGCAAGACTATTCCGGTGCTGGCACTGACCGCCAATGCCATAAAGGGTAAGGAAAATCAGTTTCTGGAAGCGGGCATGAACGATTTTATTTTCAAACCTTACAACGAAATGAACCTCGTAACCCCCATGTCGAAATGGCTGGGTGCGGGTGATGAAGTGTTAACACCTGATCTGGAACCTCCGCAACCTGCGCCTGCTGAGATCCCAGTTGTGGCCGCTGCCAGCGAAAAATATTACGACCTGAGCAAACTCATGGAGATGGGGCGGAACGATGTTGAGTTCATTAAGAAAATGCTCCGGTTGTTCATCAATGAAACACCGCCTGCGCTGAACAGCATGGTTGAGGCTTACAAAACCGGGGATATGGCATCTGTGAAATACCTTGCCCACCGGATGAAACCGAGCATCAACAGTCTGGGTATTAGCAGCCTTCAGGATGATATTATAAAGATCGAAGCCATAACTGAGCGTACTGCCGCGAACGATAAAATGATCAATAAACTGATTAACATAATTAATAAAGTGATTGAGGGGCTGAAGGCGGAGTATGGGTTGTGAGTCGTGAGGGGGGGTAGATAGTATTTAGTAGATAGTAGATGGTCGCGAGGCGATCAGGACCTGCCGGCAGGCAGGTTTTCAGGATTAGAGGAGTGCGCCCTCCTTCGCTGAAATAGCTACGGCGGATGAAAGGTGTGAGAGCGGAGTGCGAGATTAGGAATTGGGAATTGGGGATCGGGAGTTTGCCTATTTGTATAGAAGCGATATGGCGTTGAATGGTGCCAACGCCACTGGTGTTTAACAGCGGCGGTGGCCTCTGCAAACAAAAGTTTATTGCACATCAATTATGACTTCAATAGTCGGCTTAGTTATACCCTCCTATTCCCACTCGATGGTGGCGGGGGGCTTGGAGCTGATATCGTATACTACGCGATTGATGCCACGTACCTGATTGATGATGTCGTTTGAAATTTTTGCGAGGAGCTCGTAAGGTAAGTGTGCCCAGTCGGCGGTCATACCATCGACTGATGTTACGGCGCGGAGGGCACAGGTATATTCGTAGGTGCGCTCATCGCCCATAACGCCTACACTCTGCACCGGCAATAAAATTGCACCTGCCTGCCACACCTGATTGTACCAGCCACTGTCGCGCAGGTGCTGGATATAGATGGCATCGGCATCCTGCAAGAGTTTTGCTTTCTCTTCTGATACAGGGCCGAGGATACGAATACCTAAACCGGGACCAGGGAAGGGATGGCGGCCAATGAAAATCTCGTCGAGTCCGAGCTCGCGGCCTACACGGCGTACCTCGTCTTTGAAGAGATAGCGCAGCGGCTCTATGAGTGACAGGTGCATGATCTCGGGCAGTCCGCCTACGTTGTGGTGGCTTTTGATAGTGGCAGAAGGACCTCCATGCACCGACATAGACTCAACCACATCGGGATAAATAGTACCCTGACCGAGGAAACTTACATCGGTGATACGAACGGCCTCTTCGTGGAATACATCGATAAATAATTTGCCGATAATCTTTCTTTTTGTTTCGGGGTCGGAGACTCCGGCGAGATCGTTGTAAAAGCGGTTGCGGGCATCTATGCCTTTGGTGTTGAGGCCTAAATGCTTGTAACCTTCGAGTACCTGCTCGAACTCGCCTTTGCGGAGGAGGCCGTTATCTACAAATATGCAGAACAGGTTTTGACCAATAGCTTTATTGATGAGCGTAGCGGCCACGGTAGAGTCTACCCCACCGCTGAGTGCCATTACTACTTTTTTATTGCCGGCCTGCTCTTTGATCTTTGCTACTGTCTCTTGGATAAAAGCTGCGGGTGTCCAGTCTTGCTGGCACTGGCAGATATCAGTGATGAAGTTTTTGAGTATCTGCCTGCCGTCTGTACTGTGTGTCACCTCGGGGTGAAACTGAATGGCGTAGACGGTATTGGCCGCATAAGAGGCATCTGTCTTAAATGCCGCTATGGGTATGCTTTCGGTACGGGCAAGCACGGTAAATCCATCGGGTAATTTTTTGATGGTATCGCTGTGGCTCATCCATACCTGCGAACCCTGCGGGATGGTGGCAAAAAACGGATCGTGCGCTACATCCTGCAGGTGCGCCCTGCCGTATTCGCGGTGAGTAGACTTACCTACCTCTCCCCCAGCCTGCTTTGCCAGCAACTGTGCGCCGTAGCATACAGCCAGCACCGGCAAGCGGTCGGCCATAGCCTTGATATCTGGGTTGGGTGCCAGCGGGTCGTTAACCGAGTACGGACTACCGGCAAGAATAATGCCTTTGAGTGCGCTGTCGTAAGTGACCGGTTTGGTGCAAGGCTGAATCTCGCAATAAACATTGAGCTCGCGAATGTTGCGGGCAATGAGCTGCGTGTATTGCGAGCCAAAATCGAGGATAATTATCTTATTGTTCATTCACCCGAAACCCCCAAAGGGGCCTCTCTAATTTTTGTTAAGAAATATCATTTGCGCTTCAACTTCATATGGGGCAGAGGGATTAAGCCTGTGCGGTAGGCGTACCGAAGTTGAATGGCATTGCTGTGGTTTCCTGGTCTTTAATGTTGCCGTATTGTGCTTCGAAACGTTTTACATTATCGATCAGTGCCTTCATAAGGCGCTTGGAATGCTGAGGCGTCATAACGATGCGCGACTTTACTTTAGCTTTTGGCACATTGGGCATAACATTCACAAAATCGATCACAAACTCGGCAAAGGAGTGTGTAATGATAGCAAGATTGGCATATTCTCCATCGGCCATTTCTTCAGACAGTTCGATATTCAGTTGTTGTTCGGGGATTGGTTGATCCGGCATAAAAAATCTATTTTATGGGGGCGAAATTAGGTTATTTTGAGCGATATGTGGATTGGCGAGTTGTTGAATTGTTGTATAGTTGATTAGTTGAGTGTTTGTTTTTTTCTTTGTATATGGGATTGGCTCAAGTGATGTACCCAATCAACTATTCAAACAATCAACTTATCTTTGGAGGCGATGTACCGGTTACTTATATTTTCATTTATACTATTTTTGTTTGCCTGCAAGCCTACAGTGTACCCACCTAAGCCACAGGGTTACTACCTGATTGATACGCCGGCAGAGCATAAATACCGACTGTTTGAAGGCAAGGGATACCCGTATACGTTTGAATACCCTGTATATGCCGAAGTAGTGAAGGATACTATGTTTCTGGAAGAACATGCCGACAATCCGTATTGGGTGAATATTATCATACCATCGTTGGGAGGCATAATAAATCTGACTTATAAGGAAATCACGCCGAAGGAACCATTGATGGATCTGGTGCAAAGGGCTTATAATTTGTCGTTCTTCCATCATGATAAAGCGCAATATATAGATGGTGCGAGCATGAATAACGGTGAAAAGGTGTATGTGATGACGTACAGCCTGGGTGGAGATGCGGCATCGAAGTACCAGTTTACCGCTACCGACTCGGTGAAAAACTTTATAAGAGGGGCATTGTACTTTGATGTGACCCCTAACTCTGATTCGCTGCAACCAGCCTACGACTTTGTGCAGCGGGATATACAGCATATGCTTTGGACGATGAGGTGGAAAACGGCTAACCCGTAGCCTCTTACGGGGAAATATATTTGATAAATACGGTGTTGCTAAGGTGGGGATATAGTCTTACTTTTGCACCTCGTTTGTGGAAAAGCCATAAACCTGGTTGCGTAGTTCAATGCCCGCCCGGCTGAACGCCGTTCGGACGGGGATAGAATACCCGCCCGCAAATGCGTTCGGGCAGGGAAGTTTCCTAAACTTTTGATACACGTTCGGCTTATGTATTACACGTATGTTGTTCAAAGTGTTGAAGACCAAAACTATTTTTATAAGGGGCATTGTGAGGAGCTTGAAAAAAGATTAAGTGAACATAACGCTAAGCAAACAAAATCAAATAAACACAAGGCACCGTTCAGGGTCGTTTATTTTGAATTAAGTGAAACAAGAGAAGAAGCAGTTAGAAAAGAAAAATATTGGAAAACAGCGGCAGGAAGAAGATATTTGCAAAAAAAATAAAACAGGTCTCATAGTTCAATGGATAGAATAGAAGTTTCCTAAACTTTTGATACAGGTTCGATTCCTGTTGAGACTACCCGACAGAGAAAGTTAGCATTTTGCTGACTTTCTCTTTTTCATACCCGCTGAAAGCCTTGCCCACACTAGGTCAAATCATCCTTGCCTGAAACTGAAATAGAATTTAGACCCATTACCCTTCTCGCTTTCTACCCAAATTGCTCCGCCGTTGCTCAGGGCATACTCGCGACAAAGCATTAACCCTATACTCGTGCCCGCTTCATTAGCAGTACCCAAACTACTTTGATTGTCCAAACTAAATATGTTGGCAATAAGCGAGCGGTCTATACCCACGCCGCTATCTTTAACAGAAAAAACGACGGTATGGTCGTTCTCATTTTCTTCAGCAGCTAAAATAATACTACCACCGTTGAAGGTGAACTTAATAGCATTAGACAATAGATTCCTGAAAATAAATTCAAAGTGATTAGCATCCCCGTGTACGCGTAGGTTATGATCGATATTATTAGTCAGTGTAATGTTCTTTGCCAGCATAGCATTGTTCAGAAGCGCAACGTTATCTGCAATTAACTGAAAAGGCTGGAACGACGATGATGCCATTTTAATTCCTTTTATCTGTGAATTGCCCCAAAGTAATAGCTTCTCAAGTACCTCAGATGCGGCCTTGAGCTGATTTTTTAGAATATTTAACAGCTCCGAGCTCCGATCCTTATCAGACAAGCCGTCGATAATAATCTCTAATAATGCGCCGCCACTGACCATTGGCCCCCTAAGGTCATGACCAATTATTGCGAACAGTTTATCTTTGGTCCGATTGTTCAAATCCAGATCTTTTTCTCTTATAGATAGTAAAGTATTTAACTTTTTCAGCTTTCTCTGGTGCAAGAACATGACTACTACTACAAAAAGCAGGAAAATGGCAAAGACAACGATGATCTTATTTTTGAGCGAGCGTGTTTTATCCTCCAGTTTGAGTTTCTCTACTTTTTCCTGAGATTCTTTCAGTTCATACAATGTCTCCAGATTGGCTATCTCAATGCTACTGTTACTGCTGTTAATGCTGTCTTTAATATGCTCGCTCAACTCCAATGCAATTAATGCTTCCTTATAGTTGCCCAGTTTTTTTTGGCTTCCGTAAATGGCAGCCAGCACCTCTTTTCGCAAGTTGATTGAGTTATTACCATCCTTCACCTTGTCGTATGCCTGGTTAAAATAACGCAAGGCTGTGTCAGGCTGGTCTTCCTGATACAGCGCACCCATCAAAAGAAATATTCGTGCAATTTCTTCCTGCAATTTATGTTTATTAATTATTTTCAAAGCTTCCTCCAGGTTTCGTCGCGCTTCCGGCCTGTTGCCTAACTGATTATTAGCAATACTGAGATTGGTAAGGGCGTATACGGAGGTAGTTATATCTCTAGCAGAATGATTGCTGATCTCTAAGGCTTGCGTAAAATAGGCGAGCGCCTTCTTCATGTTTCCCATCTTGCCATGTACAATCCCTATGTTGTTGAGTATTGTAGACTTTTCCTTTTGTGCATTTGCTTTTTCAGATAGTAACAGCGCTTTGCTGTAATCGTCCAATGCCTTTGGCAGGTTATCCCTCTTCTCATTAATAACACCCAGTTTCAGGTACGCAGAAACAATTATTTCATTATCGTTCAGTTCCTTCCCCTTTTCAAGTGCCAGTAGCACATACTTCTGTGCGTTAGCATAATCTTCTTTTTTACCATAAGTTAGCCCAAGGCTCTTATACACATTAGCCATGCCATAACTATTCTTATTTTCCTCAAATATTGTCAAGGCATCGTTTAGCCTGGCGGTAGCAATGTCTAACCTGCCCTCTGTCTGATCAAAAGTTGCATTCAGCAGATACATCCATGCGATGCCTGTCCTGTATTTCTTTGCCGTGCAGTAGGCCATCCCTTCTTTAAGATAATAGATGGCAGAATCTTTGTTAATGAACTCATAATGTATGCTCAGGTGGTAGTATGCGGATGTCTTTACAGAATCATTGGCCGATCCTGATATTGCAGCCTTGTATTGAGTAACGTCTTCTTGTGAAAAGGCACAATGTGGGGCAATACATACCGAAAATGCAAGCAGGTAAAAGACAGTCAACAAAAAACGCGATTTACAAGGCAAAAAATATTTCATTGGGAAAATCACAATTTTTGGTTAACAATATTATAGCAGCGTAAATTATCAAGAAATGAAATGAAAAAACCTGCTATAATTAGTAGGCAACTGATCTTGGGGTTGAAAATAGCCCCGACAAATGTTATTAAGAAGATGCTCATGTTGATGCAGAATGAAAAATTTCGTGTGTCAGACCGAAAGCAGTATGTGGCAGATCTGTGGCAAGTGCGACTCAATTTGTTTACACTTAAATCACATTAACTCAGGTTGCTTTATGACCAAGGCAAAGCCGGGTAAGAGTTAGGTCTATATTAGCTGATTTTATATGAATAATTTTACATACAATCCGGATCAAAAGGGCTGCTTCCGCAAAGGTGGCGGTTTACGATTTTTTCCAAAAAATGCGAACGAACAAGTGACCATATAATAATCTTAGTCCCCAGTGGTCTCGATACAACAGCCTCCCATTTCTGTGAGGCTGCTGTATGCTTATTTTAACTCGGGTTAAAAACCCTTTTGTTGACTCAGGCACGAGTGTGCCTGCCAAACACTCGAATTAGCTAGCTAATCCACTCAAATATGATGTCTGGAATGGCTTACCAAAAAAATCCTTGACTAAAGGAAATTGAAATGCCGCTTCCTTATCAGTTGCATCCAGACTAGATGAGAGTACATAAATAATTGTCTGTAATGATGTAGCTAATTTATTATACTCTTCCAAAAAGTCAAAGCCGTTCATCCCGGGCATATTTATGTCAAGAAATATTACAAGTTCGTCGGCACTGAGACGATCTTTATTTTCTTGAAAATATTGAATGGCTTCCCTGCCAGACTCAAAAGTTAGAATATTCGCTGTCGGATCTACTTGAAGGAGCTTTGTCTTCGAGATCAGGTTGCAAATTTCTTCGTCGTCAATGAAAATGTAAAGCATGGTTATTATTTGATATTTTTTAAATGAATAGTTATTTTGGTCCCAACATCTATTGTAGACTCCATTTCAATTTTCCCACCAATTTTATCTATTATTTCCTGTACTATAAATAACCCGAGACCCGAACCAGCAACGTTGTTTGTTCCTCTATAAAACATTTTAAAAGCCTTTTTGAGGGTCTCCTCGGACATTCCAATGCCATTATCTTCTATTAGAATGATGCATTCTAGTTCGTCAATATGAACATGCGCGTTTATGTAAGAGTGTGTTTTTTTTGCATCGTTGTACTTTATTGCATTGGAAATTACATTATCTACCAAAGAACCAACTCGTTTATAATCGGAAGTGAAAGGGCTGCTTATTTCGGCATTTACCCTTAGTTCAATGTCTGTTTTATTATAATGCTTATTCTGTGCAAACGAATTTCTTATCAGGCTCTCAATATCAACAATGGAAACATTAATACTGTCATAGGTGTTTTTTGAATATTCTATTATATCGAAAATGGTGGAGTCTAATTTATCAATAGACTTATTAATTTCGGAAATAAAAAAGCGATTTTTTTCCGGCGATAAATCATGATTAAGCAAAATATCAACTATACCCTTAATAGAGGTTAGTGGTGACCTGAGATTATGAGAGGCGCTGTAAACAAAGCCATCTAGATTTGAATTTAATTTTTCAAGTTGCTTATTCTTTTCTATGACCTCGATATAATGGTTGTTCCTTATGGTTACATCCTGCAGTGCTCCTACGTATTGAACCGGCTGAAAATTTGAGTCCCACTCAATGCATTTTATCATTATATCATACGCCTTCTTATCTTGATGGCCATCATCAGAATCAATGGAAACATTATGAATGAGAGCTTTGCGGGCTTCGGTCGTAAAAACACTGGCGGCAATAATATCTGTAATTTTCTCCCTGAGGTTTGAGATGAATTCAGGCGTTAACACCTCCATTTGTTTATCCGAAAGCGTTAGTTGCTGTACTGTGGTATCAAACGACCAAAAAATTATATCTGTGTTTTCAATTGCCAAATTAATAACGGCCTCATTTTTTGCCGCGGTTATTGCCCTAAGTTTCTTTTCACTAATATCAAGAATACAATGGCTTCTGCCGTATAGTTCTTTTTTCGTGTTATAAATAGGGAATATAGCTACTCCGAACCAGTATTCAGTTCCATTACTTTTATAAGCTATATTTTCGAAGTAAAATGGAGCGCCTTTTTTTACATTGTTGTCTACGTAATCTTTGTCAATACGAACAGACTTTTTCCCATACATTGTTTCGCGTACACGAGACCCGAGAACTGCCTGCTGTGCATAGCCGGTCAACTTCGTATAACGCTCATTGCACCACACCACTTTTCCTTCGCTATCTGATAGCGTTATCGCAAAATGATTATTGACGCGTTTTATTTCGATATCTTCGTTATTTGATATATAACTACCTACTTGATGAATGTCATCAAACATACCATCAAATACATCGTTTATTATTT
>CAIKOJ010000168.1 GCA_903829015.1 uncultured Bacteroidota bacterium | reverse complement strand
TTTGTCCGTCAGCATTTCCTGAAAATACTTTCTCGCCAAGTACATTGTATACTTCGATAACAGCATTTTCAAATGAAGCACCTGTCTGCACATTAAATACTCCTGTTGATGGATTTGGGAATACCACTACTTCTGTGCTGGTTGTATTAACCGCAGCTGATCCTTTTGGCGACAAATGCCTGGTACGAATCTCACTAGTTCCACCAGAATAAACACTACCAGGAGCTATTCCAGGAGTGCTGCCACCTGCACTGTATAAAACGCCAGTGCCTGCAAAAGTTGAAGATGGAGTTACCACCGGCGCATCGATCTTTCTTACACGTTGGTTGCCCATGTCTGCAATAAACATATTGCCAGCGTTGTCTACCCATACGCCTTCAGGATCATTGAGCTGTGCCATTGTAGAATAGCCACCATCACCAGAGAATCCCATAGTTCCGTTACCGGCAACTGTGGTAATAAGGCCAGATAACAATTCCACTTTCCTGATCACATTGTTGCTACGATCACAGATGTAAAGATTGTGAGCACCATCTATAAACAGATTACCCGGATTGTAAAGTTTGGCAGAGCGAGCTGAACCACCGTCGCCAGAATAACCTGCAACTCCTGTTCCTACTACTGTAGTAATGATACCTGATTCAAGATTGATCTTGCGGATCACATTATTACCTGCATCAGAAACATAAAGATCACCATTACTCATTGGATCATATACTACGCCTCCAATGTGATTAAAATGCGCATCTACAGCAAGTCCGCCATCGCCGGTGTATCCATAAGCACCAGTGGTGTTGGCAAGTGTATGAATCATATTAACAGTGCCCGCTGCTGAAGGCGTAGGGACAATGATGCGAACACGGTTATTGCCATTGTCTGCAATATAAGTACGTCCGAAATTATCCATACATGCTCCTGCAGGTATCTTAAGCCTACCTAATTTCGCGAGACAATTATCATTATTTCCCTGATTACCGTCACCTCCTTCATTATCTCCATTAAGTGTCACATGATCAACACGAAATACCAAATCGTTGTACCAGTCAGTTATCAGTACATCGCCATTCGGAGCAACGCTTACTGCATCCGGCATACGCATAGCCATACGTCTAGCTGGTCCACCTAAGCCAGACAAACCATAAACGCCTGTTCCGGCAAATGTGCTCATGATACCCGTTGAGCCTGATATCATTCGCACTCTTGAGTTACTTTTATCCGCTATGAAAACATCGCCGCTACTGTTAACTGCAACACCAGCAGGATTCGAAAATTGCGCACTAATTGCAGGTCCACCATCACCGCTATAACCAGGAATACCGGTACCTGCGATCGTGTTAATCATCCCCTGCCCTTGTGCAAACGTAGCTCCAAATACGAGCGCCGGAACCATCAAAAATTGAGTAATTGTGCGATTTTTCATAACCGAATTGTTTTAGTTGTTTCCAAGATAACTTTGTTTTTTAATAAAAAATAACTTTTTGGTAACTATTTTTTAAAATCAAATGTGGCACACTTTTTGCCAATTAGCCGAATCGCATATAGAAAAACTATATTTATTATTAATAATCGACTACGCACAACAGAACATCTACACCGCAATATATCGCCACAAATAACGTTAAACAAGACAAAAACTGTCGTTTTTTGAAACCATTTTATATACTTTTTCCGAGTACGTTATTCGTAGTATTTGTATCTAATCTTCAAGCAAAGCAATGGACAGTTGACCAATAAACATAAAAATGCCCAACGAATTCAATCTTTTAATGAACTTCCGAGCATTCCAAATGCCTTTTATTTAATGTAACACCGAGTGAACCTGACTACTTATCACTTTTGCCTTATTTTAGCACCATGAAGCGCATAATACCAGCAATAGCAACCCTTTTTTCTGTATTTACATTGTCGGCCCAACCAACCTGGCAGCAACAGGTAGATACGAAGATCGATGTAACGCTGGATGATAACAGACATATGCTTCGTGCGTTCGAAGAAATCACCTATAAAAACAATTCAAAGGATACGCTACGATTTATATACATTCATTTGTGGCCAAACGCCTACAAAAATGACCGCACACGTTTTGAAAAGCAACTCAACCAAAACCACGACAGAAGTTTCTACTACTCGAAAACGAAAGACAAAGGTTATATAGACAGTTTACAGTTCTCAATAGATGGTGTTGCAACTGATCATTACATTGCTGATAACACCCCTGATATTGCACGCATAGACTTATTAACTCCACTGTTGCCCGGCAACTCTATAAAAATAACGACTCCTTTCAAAGTGAAAATACCCAAGGTATTTTCGCGATTAGGGCATACCGGCCAATCCTATTATATATCGCAGTGGTTTCCTAAACCCGCTGTATATGATGAAAAAGGATGGCACCCGATATCATATTTAGATCTCGGTGAGTTTTACAGTGAATTTGGCTCCTACGATGTAAGTATCACTTTGCCTACTAATTACGTAGTGATGGCTACCGGCAATTGTATGGACGAAAAAGAAAACAACTGGCTCGATGAACTGGCGGCAAAGCCATTGCCTACGGCCAAATACAACAAGAAGAACCGTTGCAAAGCCGATTCAGCCATAGCAAGTTCAACTGAATTCAAAACTTTGCATTTTCACGAAGACAACATTCATGACTTTGCATGGTTTGCCGACAAACGCTGGCTGGTGCGCAAGGACACTGTGTATACACCAGGCACCAACCAACTAGTAACTACCTGGACTGCGTTCCCGCCATGCTACACCAAAACCTGGGAGAAATCAACAGATTACCTGAAAGAAACAATTAAACACTATGGAAAATGGGTAGGCCCATACCAATACAAAACTATAAAAGCTGTTTGTGGTGATCTAAAAGCTGGTGGTGGCATGGAATACCCTACCGTGACTGTGATCGATAAGTTCTCGTCGTCTCAACTCAGAATGGTGATCACACACGAGGCTGGCCACAACTGGTTTTATGGTATGCTGGGCAGCAGCGAACGTGATCATGCATGGATGGACGAGGGCATAAACACCTTCTACGAACAAAAAACAACCAAGGATCTTGATAAGGATAAAAAGCCATCCAAGAAAAGAAAACTAGATGAAACCGCCGTTTATTTTCAGCGGGCCGCAACGGGTGGAGATCAGGCAATAGAACAAACTTCAGCCAATTTTGAAAAACTCAATTACGGCCTGGATATCTATTTCAAAACAGCTATGGGATTGCGCTGGTTGGAACAATACATTGGAGAGAAAGAATTCGAAGCCGGCATGAAAGACTACTTCGATACGTGGCACTTCCATCATCCCTACCCCGAAGATTTTATGCGCTGTATGCAAAGGCATGCTTCAAAATCTATCGCTTGGTTTTATGAGTCAGTGCTGAACACCGATAGTAAATTTGATTACACGATCACCAAAGCAAAAGTAAATGGCGACCATACAGATGTAACAGTGCGCAACAACTCAAATATTTATGCACCTGTTCTGATCAATTCACTGACTAAAGACAGCATTACTTCGTCGGTATGGTCGGCACCATTTGCGCGCACTGCAACAATATCACTTGCAGGCACTGACTGGACCAGACTGAAAATAGGAGATGTAATACCAGATGGAAAACCAACAAATGATGTTTATAAAAGGAATGCGTTATTCCATCGCTTCGGTTTGAAGGTAAAACCATTCGTTGGTCTGAACCTCGATGATAAATACAGGATATTCGTGTCGCCTGCGGCCGGCTATAATCAGTATGATGGTATTATGGCAGGCGCATTGCTGCACAATCTTACTTTGCCGGAAAATAGATTCAGATTTGTAGTTGCACCTTTATATTCATTCCAGACCAGCACACTTGCCGGCGCAGCATCTGTAGGCTATGTGTGGTACTCAAAAGGACTGTTTAAAGAGATAATGCTTCAGGCCGATGCAAAAACTTTTCATAATAATGAAACCTTCGACCCGCTAACTAATAAGCATCTGTTTACAGGCTATACAAAGATTGCGCCATCTTTGAATTTCATCTTCAATGAAAATGACCTGCTTAGCCCTGTATTCAATATGCTGACAGTGAAAGGCTACATGATCAGCGAAGAACAATTTGATACAACGATGGCATTTGCAGCTTTGGGAAAACCATACCCTGTAATTCTCAAAAACGAAGACAAATATTACGGTACACTTTCGTTTGAACATGTCAACACCCGCACATACAACCCCTACTCGTATAATATTGGATACCAAATGGGTGCCGATTTCGCAAAGATCAATGTGCAGGGCACGCTCAAAATCGATTATAACAAAACAAACAAATACCTGCTGGTAAGAGCGTATTTCGGCAAGTTCTTTGCAATCAACAACACCAGTAGTACAATAGCCAAATATGAACTGAATGCCAGTTACTCCGGCATGAATGACTATTTATATGATGGCACTTATATAGGTCGCAACGCGCAAAGTAATATTGCCTCACAACAAATCGGCCAACAGGAAGGCGGGTTTAAAGTACCGACGTTAAATAATGCAGCCCGAAGTGACAACTGGATGGCTACGATCAATTTATCTTCAAGTTTGCCACTCAAAAGATGGCCAATACGTCTGTTCTTCGACGCCGGACTAATACCCAATGCCAACCCAAGCTTCACACGGTCGGGCAGCACCACTTTACTTTACGATGGTGGCGTCACTGTCTCTCTGCGCGTCCTGAATTATGGTGTAACTATCAATGTTCCCTTGATCATGAGCCGCGATTTCGACAACTATCTGACCAACAGCTACGGAAAGAGCAATGTATTCGGCAGAAGTTTTTCGTTCACATTGCATTTGCAGAACAATTGGCTTCGTACCCCCTCAACGCTACTTAATGCAGTAGCCAACTAAGGCATCTTAGAGCTAAAAGGGTAAATTCTATTTTTTCGGTTAAAATTTGAGGTTCCTGGGGCACAAAGGCCCAATCAAGTCCGCAATTCGGAATTATTTTCCGCGTTGCGGACATTTTTATGTGTTTGCCACCAAGAGATACACTGATAATCAATTAGTTACGTTTCTGGCACGTCGTTGGCTATATACCAATCAAACAACTAAACAACTAAATCTAAACAAACTAAAACAACTAACAATGAAAAACATCGTAAAATCACTCGCAATCACTGCCGCTGTATTAGGTTTCGCTAACAGCACTTTCGCACAGGCTTCTGCTACAGCTTCTGTAACAGCAAACATCATTACTCCAATTACTATCGTTAAGACGGTTGATATGGATTTCGGTAACGTAGCGGTTTCTGCTACAATCGCAGGTACTGCCGTACTGGCTCCTGCAGGTACACGTACTACCGGCGGTGCTGGTGGTGTTACTTTGCCAGCGAATACCGGTACTGTTACTGCTGCAACTTTCACAGTATCAGGTGAGCCTACTTTCACTTACGCTATTACTTTGCCAAGCTCTGCTACCATCACTGATGCGAGCTCACACACAATGACTGTTAACTCATTCACCAGCAACCCATCTTCTACAGGTGTATTAAGCGGTGGTGGTTCTCAGACACTTACTGTAGGTGCTACACTTAACGTACTCGCTGGTCAGGCTTCTGGTTCTTATACCAACGCTACCGGTGTACCAGTAACAGTTAACTATAACTAAGAAAACAACAAAGCAGAATATCCAACTCATTTGTTTGAGTAAAAACAAAGCCTTCTTTCATTCTTGATTGAGGGCTTGTGTTTTTTTAGGAACTTTGAGAAGTCTTGTTCAGCATCAATTCCCAATAAACAACGTCAACCCATTTCCCAAATTTGAGACCTACCTCTTCGAATTGCCCTATTTTCTTAAATCCCAGTGACTCATGTAGTCTCACGCTGGCCTCATTTGGCAAAGCAGCGCCACCAATAACTGCATGTACATCCAATGTAAGGAGTGCCTCAATCAATGCCTCGTAGAGCTGCTTCCCGATACCTTTACCGGTATAGGAGGGATCCAGATAGATACTACTTTCAACGGTATGCCTATACGCCGATCGGGCTTTCCACTTCCCGGCATAGGCATAACCTACCACCCTTCCATTCAATTCATATACCAGCCATACGTAACTCTTCTGAACCTCCCTGATTCTCTGAGCCATTTCATCATTTGAAACGGGCTCTTCCTCGAAGGTTACTACTGAGTTCAATACGAAGTAATTATAAATATCGGCGATAGCCTGCGTATCCACATTGTTTGCACTTCGAATCATTGCATTTGAATTGATGAGCTAAATTAACTCAAATTGTCCGTTAGCCAGACAACAGGCATTCTAAATGAGTTTAGGGGTTTAGCGTTTTAGCCTACCTTTGCACGCTATGATCAGGATTGGAAAAATTGTAGCTACCCACGGATTGAACGGAGCAATGGTAATGACCCACGTAGTCGGAAATTCAAAATGGCTCAAAAAAGAACACGTGCTGCATGTTGAAATGCAGAAAGGCAGCTATATCCCATACTTTATCTCTCAGTGCAAACCATCTAACGACAAGGAGTACATTGTAAATGTTGAGGACATAGAGATGGTTGAATCCGCAAAGAAACTGGTATCCCGCCATGTGTATGTAGATGAAGCCATATTGAAAGGTTACGAAAAACAATCACCGCTTTTATGGATCGGGTTCAGGCTAATTGACAAGAACTCCGGGGATCTAGGTCCAATAGAAGACATTCTCCAAACCGGAAATCAATGGCTCGCTAAACTTACTTATAAAGGTGCAGAGGTGTTAATACCGCTAATTGAACAAACGATTGATGCACTCGATATTAAGACCAAAACTATAAACATGACCTTACCAGATGGATTGCTGGAGGTGTACCTTGGCTAATTTTGCACTTAGACAATGTGCCAATTAACGAATGGGCCTGCGACTTACAACTTAAAACTTACGACTCACGTCTTACGACTAAATTATGCGGATCGATATTATAACTGTACTTCCTGAATTGCTGGAAAGCCCTTTCAGCCACTCTATGATGAAACGTGCAAAGGACCGTGGTTTGCTGGAAATAGTAACTCATAATTTGCGCGACCATACCCCTTACAAACAAGGCCAGGTTGATGATTATCAATTTGGCGGAGGAGCTGGCATGGTGATGATGCCTGAACCGCTGGCAATACTTATAGACAAACTGCAGACTGAAAGAAAATACGATGAAGTGATTTATATGACTCCAGACGGACCTCTGTTTGATCAGAAAACCGCAAATACACTCTCGCTTAAAGAAAACATCATCATCATTTGCGGTCATTACAAAGGTATAGATGACCGTATCAGGCAGCACTATGTGACCAAAGAAATTTCGATAGGTGATTATGTGCTCAGTGGCGGAGAACTGGCGGCTGCAGTTGTTGTAGATGCCGTAGGCAGGTTGCTACCCGGAGTACTCAATGATGAGACCTCCGCCTTGTTTGATTCGTTTCAGGATGATTTGTTGGCACCACCTGTATACACCCGCCCAGCTGACTTCCGAGGGTGGACCATTCCGGAAGTGCTGCTTTGTGGTGATCCGAAAAAAATAGACGCATGGCGCCATGAACAATCCATTCAAAGAACCAAAGAACGCAGACCAGGGTTGCTAAATGATGAATAAAGGCCCCCAAATACCATTAAAAATTGTTTGTTTAAGACCCATCCCCTGGCACTTTTGATTAAAACAATAAAACATATAACATTCTATTTCGCTCAAAAACACAGGAATTAAATTAATATTTGCATATAAAAAATACTATTTCCCATACAACTACTGTCAAATTAAGCATTCAAATTGCGATTCAATGATTAAATCACATTTATTTGTGTGAATCACAATAATTTCCTTACCTTTGCATTCCGAAAAAATCATAACAATGGACGCTGTAGCTTTTGTACACGAGCAACTTACCGGTAAGAAAGAATTTCCTCAGTTTAAGGCAGGAGATAACGTTACGGTCAATTATAAAATTATTGAAGGTAATAAAGAGCGTATC
>CAIKOJ010000167.1 GCA_903829015.1 uncultured Bacteroidota bacterium | reverse complement strand
TCATAATCTTTACAGAAAACAGATCATTGAAGTATAATCACTTTGGAGTAACGTACTTAAATATTATTCTCTGGTTTACTGAAATTAAATAAATTATTTATTATCTGTTTCTTTTTCTTTGAAAGGTGAAGATAATAATTTTTTAAAAAAACGACTAAAATAGTCTAAGCGCCTCACTTTCTTCTTCACCATCTGCGGGTTTAGGGATCAGTGAAATCTCTTTCAAATCTTCGCCAGCCAGATACGAGCCTATTGTGCGCCAACCTGTAATATCAACAGTTTCATGTAGTGCCACAATATTCTCCGTTATATCTGATTTTTTCTTTCCTGTTCTGATAATAACTACCGGCTCTTGCTGAGTGGTAACCAGTTTTAGGTAATTGCCCTCGCCGTCTTTAATAAACGAGTATTTGTTTTTCAGCGACTGACTTTCAATTACAAACCGCTTAGTATTAAACTGTTTGTTTTTGGCGTCGAAGTAAATCGCAGTAACGACTTTTTCGGGGTGGAATTTTTCTATTGAAAGGACATTGTCGATATCGTATCTGTTGGTCAGTTCAAAGTCGGTGAGCTCGTATGTGCCATCTTTGTAAAAAACAATTATGCGGTCTTTCTCATCGAAACGGCCAAGTAGTAATCCCTTTTCGTCTTTGTTTAATCGACCGATGAGATCATCATACCAAATCTTTTGTGCCGAGAGGGTAGAGCGGCCTTTTGTTTTCAGTTTAACACTCTTTACGGGGTATTTTGTTACCTGATTGCCTTGCGCGCCACGGTTTTTAATTTCGAGGTCTTCGAAAGAGAAATCAAGCACTTTCATACGAGCCTTGCTGCCCGGCGAAAGGGTAATGGTTACCACCTCGGCTTCGCCATTTGGATTAACGGTAAAGTAGTGCACCTTGCTGCCGGTGTTACCCTTCGTAAGGTCGTATTCTTTGTCGCGTGTTACACCCGTAACATTGAACCGCTTGCCGTACGTAACGCCCGTCTTGCCATCCATGTACAGCAAATTGTAGGTGGTACGCTCGTCGTTCTTCTGAAAAATGGCAAGGTATGTGATGTCCTTCCCAACAAAATTCTTTTCAGAAACTTTCGACACCACCATTTTTCCATCCTTACGGAATACAATGATATTATCCAGGTCGGAACAATCAAATGCAAATTCGTCTTTTTTGAGGCTGGTGCCAATGAAGCCTTCTTTGTAATTGACATACAACTTGGTGTTGGCAATAGCTACGTTAGTAGCATGTATGGTTTCGAACGGACGAATCTCTGTGTTTCGTTCTCTTCCTTTGCCGTATTTTTTCAAAAGGTTTTCGTAGTAGCGAATCGCATAGTCATTGAGATTGGCGATATTATCCTTTACTTCAACTATGTCGTTTTCAACTCCTTTGATGTGCTCATCAGCTTTGAAGGAATCGAACTTAGAAATACGCTTGATCTTAATTTCAGTAAGCCTGATAATATCCTCCTGAGTAATCTCGCGACGGAACTTCTTTTTGTATGGTTTAAGGCCGTCGTCGATTGCTTTCAATACAGCTTCCCATGTGGTTTTCTCTTCAATATCGCGGTAGATTCTTTTCTCGATAAAGATCTTCTCAAGCGATGAATAGTGCCAGTCTTCATTTAGTTCCTGAAGTTTAATTTCAAGTTCTTTGAGGAGCAGTTCTTTGGTATGCCCTACAGACAACCGAAGCATTTCGCTAACAGAAACAAAGTGTGGTTTGTCGGCAATGATGATACATGCGTTTGGAGAAATTGAGATCTCGCAATCAGTAAATGCGTATAGTGCATCTATTGTTTGGTCGGTAGATACACCAGGTGCTAATTGCACAGCAAGTTCTACGTCTTTTGCAGTATTATCAGTAACACTTTTTATTTTTATTTTACCACTGTCATTGGCCTTTAATATGCTATCAACCAGTTGGGTTGTTGTAACGCCATAAGGTACATTACGGATAACGATCGTTTTTTTGTCAACTTCCTCGATCTTCGTTCTTACCCTTATCTTTCCGCCCCTGGCTCCGTCGTTGTAGTTGCTAACATCTACCATGCCGCCGGTGAGGAAGTCGGGGTACAATTCGAATTTCCTACCCTTAAGATGCTTGATTGCAGCATCTAATAATTCGCAGAAATTGTGTGGCAGTATTTTTGTACTCAGCCCAACTGCGATACCCTCAGTGCCCTGTGCCAGCAATAAAGGAAACTTAACCGGTAAAGTAACCGGTTCGTTTTTTCTGCCGTCATAACTCAGCTGCCATTCAGTTGTTTTTGCATTAAAGGCTACTTCGAGGGCAAACTTGGACAAACGTGCTTCGATGTAACGGGCGGCGGCAGCACTGTCGCCGGTGCGTACATCTCCCCAGTTTCCCTGCGTTTCGATCAGCAAGTCTTTTTGCCCCATATTTACAATAGCGTCTCCAATCGATGCATCGCCATGAGGGTGATACTGCATGCTTTGACCTATTACGTTGGCTACCTTGTTGAACCTGCCGTCGTCCATTTCCTTCATAGCATGCAATATGCGGCGTTGCACAGGCTTCAAGCCATCTTCTATAGCAGGTACTGCACGCTCAAGAATAACATAGCTGGCATAGTCTAGAAACCAGCTCTGATACATATCGTTGATCATCACGGCATTCTGCCCGGCAAAATCATTAAGTTCATTCATCTAAGGTTCCTATAAAATTTACGAATGCAAAAATATTCATAGTACGGTAACTATTGTCAATATTTTTTTATAGAATACTAAAACGAGAATACTGCTCATTTAGGTGCAAAAAAAAACAGATGAGATATCTCATCTGTTTTTGAAAAAAAATTGAATTAGATTAATCGTGAGAATAAGTGATATATACCGTCACCACATCGCCAGAAATTTCAACGTAAGTAGGAGAGGTAGTTGCGATCATTGCATTGTTCTGCAAACCCAGAGCACTAAAAGCTTCATCGGTCAGAGAAAAATCAGAATCAAAAGAGTAAGTGTGCGATTCGCTGGTAAAGTATTCTATCTGTTCTGGCTGACTTGCTCTTAAGGCTGAAAGGCTAAAACTCATCACCACGATATTAGGATCGCTGGCCATAGTTGTGAAATTAACTAAGATGCCACCGGCTGCCTCAGATGCACTTGGCGGGTTGTGGTAACAAACTCCACGTCCAACACACGGCTCTTGTGTATGGTCGCCAAAGTAAACTGTTGTAGCAACGGTAGATGCCATGCAATTATTCATACCAGAACCGGCAAATAAAACAACTGCAGAAAGAAGTAACGATTTAAAAGTGCTGATTACCATAAAATTTTTGTTTAAAAGTTTTTGTGAAAAAACTAATTACACAACAAAAATACCGAATTTACATGGTAAACGTAGCTTTTTTTGTTAAAAAATATTTGGAAATGGAATCAAAAGCTTTATTTTACCGAATTACACTGATGCGAAAAAAATCAGCATTTTTGTATCTTAGCAGTTGGTAATATTTTTTAATGTAAATTAGCTTGACGTACAATGTGGTTCTTAAATTATTTATTAAAATGAATCTTTCGTACAAATTTTTTGTTGCTTTTATAGTGGCGACATTTTTGTTTTCTATTGGTGCCACCTATGGGCAAGATAGGAGCAATACTTATCTGGATTCTGTTAAGCATCTGGTTCAGAAGTTGTCTTCAGATTCTGAGAGAGTGAATACATTGATCGATATTTCAAAAGGTATTTCTTGTGATGATAGCACGAAGAAAATTGCATTAGCGGTTGAAGCAAAAAGAATTTCAGAAAACATTAACTGGCCAAAAGGAATAAGGAATTCGAACAATGCAATTGCGCTTATTTATGTGCAGTGTCAGAAGCAATTTGACAGAGCATTTGAATACCTAAATGCGAACGTGGAATACGCGAAAAAAAATAAAGATATTCATGGTGAGGCTGTGGCACTTGAAGTTATGGCCAAGGAGTACAGCGAACTAAATCAACATCAGCACGCGATCGATTACTACTACATGGTTTTGGATATTCATCCGGGAACAACGGCTGAAGCAATTGCTTATGGTAACATTGGCAATGAATACAAAGCGGTGAATGACTACCTGAAAGCGTTGAATTTCTATGATAGCTCGTATGCAAGGGTGAGATCGAAAAAAGCATATGACATCAACGATACTTTTGAGCTTGCTGGATTGAACCTTAACAGGGGCGAAATCTATTTGTATATTAATAAGACCGACAAGGCTCTGGCTCACTATGATTCGGTGCTAAACAGTGCGGCTTCAGCTATTGACAAGCATTTTAAAGTTTGGGCACTGATAGGAAAAGGCAGGACATTCCGATCTAAGAAAGAGTATCAGAAAGCGATTGAAATTTATCAGGAAGCATTGTCTGTTGCGCGGCAGGTGAATAGTTTTGAAGAGGAAGTAAATATCGATGTGGAGTTGGCAAATATCTACGTTGAAATGGCGGATCTGACAAAAGCACTGGCATACGGAGATAGTGCTATTTATCTGGCCGAAACACAGCACTTTATTTCTTCATTATCTAAGTGCTATACAACGCTTGGTAATATTTATTTGAAGCAGGATAAAAATGAATTGGCGATATCTTATTTGCTGAAAGCGCAAGCTATGGGTAAGCAGACCCGAAATCTAGTGGATCAGAAAGATGCGTTGAACTTACTTATTACTGCGTTTAGAAAAACCGGACAACTACAGAATGCGATAGATGCCAAGAATAGCTTCGATGAAATAAGAGATAGCCTGTTTAATATTGATAAGCTAAATGCTATCACCAGGCTTGAACTTAATAAAGACTTTAAGTTGAGACAACAAATTGACAGCATCAGAAGTCAGGCGATTTTTGACAAAAAGATTGAAAGGCAAAAGATATTTACGTATAGCGGTCTTGTGGCGCTTTTATTGGTTGTATTGCTTTCCTTCTTTATTTACAGAAGTTATGTGATACAGAAGAAGTACAATGAGTTACTTTCTAAAGAAAAGAAGACGCACCTTGCGCATATAGAAGCGCAGAGCAATGTGCTCAGTGAAATATCGCATATTCAGGCACATCAGATAAGAGGGCCGGTTTCGACCATACTAGGTCTGGTGCATATTTTTAACTATGAAGATCCTGCGGACCCAATGAACAAGCAGGTAATGGAATGGATAACATCGACTACGGAAAAGCTGGATACGGTTATTAAAGAGGTTATCCAGAAGGAAAATGACCTCAGGTCAGAACACGAAGAAGAGGCTTTCAGGCGACAAAATCCAGAGTCATAGTTTAATTGAACTGCGTGATTGCCTTATGCCTTAAATTTTCTCACTGATTTAACATTGGGAGTGATGAGTGTCATAATTTGGGATATTCGGAAGTTGTACATTTGCGTGTAATAACAAATAAAATAAGAACAAGAGTAGTCTCTTTTAAACTAAAATACTATGGCAAAACTAGGGAACACAATAGCTACACTTTTTGTAGGTGCTGCTATTGGGGTGGCAGTAGGTTACATTCTGGCAACTGACAAAGAAACCAGGGAGGAAGATCTGGAAAAGGTAAAGAAAGGCCTGAACAATCTGAAGGATAAATTTGCAAAGAAAACTACAGATCTGGAAGAAGAGATTTACCACACCTGATCGAAAATAAATGAGCACTTTCAATACAATTAAAGAGGCTATTGTAAAATATGCCGGTGTTTATATTAAGTTGTTCAAACTTAATGTAATTGGGAGGACTGCGGGCATCATCAGCTATCTGATCTATGGGATGATAGCGTTGTTTATATTGTTCTGTATTTTCCTATTTGCCGGATTCGGATTGACTGAAGTGTTTAATGATGCAGGCTTCTCGAAAGTTGGCTCGTTTTTTCTTACTACGGGTTGCTACTTCCTATGTTTGTTGTTGCTTGTGTTTATGCGCAGGCAAATCACAAATTTCTTTGCAGGCAAAGTTATAGAAGTATTGACTGAGAAAATTGATGAGGGCGGCGTGCAAGATGATAATGACGATGAGGAAGTATAATTGTCATTCTATCCAATTACAAAATGGGCATTTATCTTAAGAAACTAAAGAGTGTAAAGGCACTTGAAAAGGAAAAAGCGTTGCTTCTTAAAGAGCG
>CAIKOJ010000166.1 GCA_903829015.1 uncultured Bacteroidota bacterium | reverse complement strand
GCAACTTTCTTAGCAGCAATTTTAATTGCTTTACCAGTTTGTGGATTACGACCTACTCTTGCTGGTCTTTTAGTAACTGAAAAAGTACCGAAACCAACTAAAGTTACACGGTCGCCTTTTTTAAGCGCCTGTACAACAGCACCAGTAAAAGAATCCAACGCATCGTTTGCTTGTGTTTTAGTTACACCAGCGTCTTTCGCAATTTTGTCAATCAATTCTGCTTTGTTCATACTTTTTGTTTTTTTCTGTTAAAAATACTTTGAGGATAAAGCAAATATACTCACGTTTGTTTCACTTCCAAATACTAAAGAAAATATTTTTTGGCTACAAAAGCCTTGCCTGAAGCAGGTCTCCACAGGTTATTAACATATTGTGATAGTTAATTGATAAAAAAATATAAGCTTAGATGCGCTACAGGCGCATGATACGTGAGATTGGCAAGGAATTTGCTATAAGTGCTATCGGGCTGTGAGCCGCTATTGGTGGCGGTTTCAGATAATTTCCATTACAGTTCTGAAAGCAGCAAACTTACCACCGAATAGTTTCTGACCCTTCTCGCGCATACTTGCAGAGTGATGCTCGATATAGTTATTGTATTCGCTTATAGAGTTGCAGAAATACTGTGCCGAATAGGTGAGGCCTTCAGACTCATCCTGCTCTAAAAGTCTGTTCAGGCGGCAATCAGAGAACAAGCCTGTACTCAATACGTCGGCCATATGTTCTGTTTTCATCCATTTTACCCAGGCATCGGCAACTTCGTTGTCTACCTTGACTGTTACATTGTAAATGATCATAGCGGTGTATTATACTGTTACCATTTTTTCTCAATACTCTCTAAGATAGCTACATAGCTCACATACCTGTCTTCGGAAATGTTTTTATCGATAACGGCCTGCTTAACAGCGCAACCCGGCTCATTGAGATGCCGGCAGTTGTTGAACTGGCAATCTTTCAGGAATGCTCTCATTTCGGGGAAATAGTGCGACAGTTCGTCTTTATCAACATCGATCAGTCCGAATTCTTTGACACCTGGCGTGTCGATGATCCTGCCGCCGCCCGGTACTTCAAACATTTCGGCGAAGGTGGTTGTATGCTGGCCTTTGCCACTCCAGCCAGATACGACCTTTGTTTTGATATCAAGCCCCGGAATGAACTGATTGATCAAAGTGCTCTTTCCTACGCCGGAATGGCCGCTTATGAGCGTTGTTTTGCCTTTCAGTACAGTTGTGACCTCAGCAAGTGTGTTTTTATCTATAGCTGAAACTGCAAATAGTTTATAACCGGCCTTACCATAAATTTCCTGCCAGTTTTTAAGAATACTGGCATGCTTGGTTTTAAGGAGGTCTGTTTTGTTGACTATGATCGCGGCTGTTATATGGTATGCTTCTGCCGTTATCAGGAATCTGTCGATAAAACCGGTGGAGGTGCGTGGGTCAGCAACAGAAGCCACAAGCAGTGCCAGATCTATGTTAGAGGCAATGATATGCTTCTGGTTCTTGTTGTGGGGCGAAATTCTTACAATGTAATTGTTGCGCGGAAGTACATCGGTAACCATTGCGGTTTTTACGGCATCGTCTTCTACATCAAAAGCAACGATGTCGCCAACGGCAATTGGATTAGTGGACGAAATATCGTCGTCGATCTTTAATTTTCCCTTGATACGGGCATCCCAGAAATGGCCAGCATCATCTTTAACCGAATACCAACTGCCGGTGGATTTGTATACTACGCCACGCATAGCTTATCTGAAGATCATAACACCTTTGAAGCCAAACATTCTTGCGAGAGAATCCTTAACATGCGTAGTGTCAACGTTTCTGCAATAAACAGATGAGATGATCAGGAAGTCGGCTGTATCTTTTTGCACGAGATCTACTTCATTGCCGCCTTTCTTTAAATTGAACAATCTCTTTTCTGCCTTCGCTCTTGAGTTGTATTCACCGATGATCATCTTGAAGGAGTTTTCCTGCAAAGAATCCTGAGTAACCGAAGGGGGGAAAGACGTTGATGTGTCTTTGCCTGGTGGCAGTGTATCAACCGGAAGAGGCAAAGGTGCCCGTATAACGGTATCTTTTACTACCGGTGCAGGTGCTGGTGAGGTTTTGTTGTGGCTATTGTAATAGAAGATACCGAAAATAGCACCGCCCACAATAATAAGCAATACCAGCACCAGTATAACCATACTCCAATTTACAGAGTCTGCTTTGTGAGGAGGTGGATATGCAGGCTTATGTGCTAATCTTGAATTCTGTTCATCGAGCTGCTTGCTATTCTTTATGGTAGGAATACCAGCAGGTGTAAAGCTGAATTTGTCGTCGGTGATGAAGGTAACCTTGCCGGCTTTTTCTATGAACCGGCCAATATTAGGAATAGCTACTTCGTTACCGGCTGCCATTTCCTTGCGGGTTTGGGAGCTGAAATCACGCAGTGCATTCGCTGCTTTTGAAATACTAATCTGTTCGTTAGAAGCAATAAAATTGGCCAGGTTATCGTCGATGGATCCACCCGGTGTTACGATCACCTCATAAGAAGGGGGCTGCAAAGCTTTGCCGTCGTAGGACGCAGAGCGTTTCACCAGCTCGATATTGCCCAATCCGTGAACGTAACAGAAATGATTCTTTAATAAATATAATCCTATGTACTTAGCAATGTCCATTTTAGTAATAAAGCCTCAAATTACTTACTTAAGTGAAGATGTCAAAATAAATCCTTCAATTTGCTTGTTCTTTTACATTTCTACTTCGTTGCAAAAGTCTTTATATAGCTTGCTATTCGCAGATTTTGCATCTCGCATAAAAGAAAAATAGCTAACCAACTTCGTGGGATTTATTTTGACGTTCTCACTAATTTAAAATTTCAATCTCAAACCCCCATAAATATTTATGCCATATGCCTGATAGCCGTACCAACGTTGGTTTTTGTTATTAAAAATATTGTTCAGATCCACAAAGGCAGAAAGTCTTGGTATGATCTGATATTCGGCGTTTACACCGGCATCCAGCACCGGGGTCAAAAGTATGGTTTTGCTGGTGTTATCGAGTGCGTAAATACCTCCAAGGAAGGAAATGTAAGCACCAGCATTCAATTTCTTAAAAAAAGTAGCGTTATAGTCTGCTTTTATGCACACCGAGGGTTGATGCCATACTTTTTTGCTGTACGCAAAGAAGTCTCCGCTGATGCCGGCAGACCATTTTTCGGCTACTTTATACCTGCCGCCTACCCGGAAAGAAACAGCGTTTAGTGTATCGTATACCACATTGAACCGGCGGTTGTCGTAGTAATTATTCAAGAATTGGGGCAGTGCTTTGTAGTTCCAGTAGCTAATGCGGCCTGAATAATCAAAGTGGTCGCTCAGGCTACCTTTTGCACCCACATAATATTCGTCGGTCTTAGACTGCAATGTGGCATAGTTGTTAGACAGGTATGGATTTACAGTTGTCAACTGTTTGTAAGTATTCTGGCCGAGGGAGCTTTGCAGACCTGCATTGAATTGCAAGTGCTGTGCTTTGAGGGAATATACTGCGCTGATATCCGGGAGTACATAGAATGTGCTTTTCAGCCCCACAGCGAAGCCAACAAGTGCTGTGCCGGTGAAATTCTGCATATCTACTTTAACACCCGGGAGGAGCTCGGCATAAGAATTGTCGAAGCCGGTACTCTTTACTGCAAGATGTGCAAGGTCGGTTTTAAGACATAAGAGGGCTTGAACAGTTTTATCGAATTGGTAGGTAACCGGTAGGTCGAGGCCTACGTTGATTTCGCTGGTGCTGAAAGCGGCGGAATAGTAGTAGCCAGTTAGTGCAGGGTGATAAGAAAGTTTAGAAGATGCGTTACCTGCATTCTTCATATCCACATTGAAGTTGACTGATGTATAAGTCTGCTTTACACTATCGCTGTTAGGAACGAAGATGTCGTGGTTATAGCCGTAATTGTAGTATTGGTTGCGCTCGCCAGATAAGCCAAAATGCCAATCTGCTTTTTGCCTGTGTAGCAATCCTTCAGCCTCAATACCAGCGATCGAAGTTTTTTGATACTTTATGTTTCCTTCCTGCGAAAGGTAGTGAAAATGAAGGTTGACGTCATAGTCGGTCTGATGGAGGTTGTTGGCACCTTCAAAATACAGGGTTGATAAATTACCTCCGCCCAATTTAATGTAGCCGGGATATGGTACGGCTGCATTTTCTTTGCCCAGTGCCAATGGCCTGAGCGGCATGGAGCTATAGGTGTAGTAAAGGGTTTGTTGCGGTACTTCGTAATTGAACGATGGGTGCGTAGTGTCAGTAGGTGGTAGCTGAGGGATCCAGGTTGGCTTTGGTGTCTGGTATATTTGTGGTTTATAAGATTGCACCACCTCGATCGTAGAGCCTTTTAACACAGTGTCACGGACTGTTGTGTTGCGCTGCGCTGCGGCAGGCAAGCCTACAGTAACTAAAACGAGCAATAAGAGCGATCTAAAACCCATAGTGTGCATATTATTCCTCAGACAATTTACTTTTCTTTTTCTCCAGTTTTTTTACCAACTCCAATTTCTTAACTGCGTCCTGTTTTGTTTCGGCAATTTTGGTATGCTTCACAATGCTTTCTAACAATGCCTTTGCATTGAAGTAGTCGTTTTGTTTAACCAGAATGTCGACCAGTAACAAGTATGATTTTGCGATCCAGTAGTCATAGCCTGCTGAGAGATGTATCGACTCGTTGGCTGCGCTTTCTGCTTCTTTTAATTTGCCCTGATTAAACAGCAACTCGGCAATGCGGAATCTGGACTCGGCAGCGATAACACCATTCTTATTGTCGCTTAGCTGATCGTAGATTTCCATTGCCTGATCGCTGGTGCTATCGAAATGCTGTATAGATCTGGCTTTGAAATACAGCGCATCGTTCATGTTCTCGGCCGAAACACCGGTAACTGCCATCAGCGAGTCGGCGTATTCGGCAACCTCGTGGTATTTACCAGCCTGGAATCCACTTCGTACTATGCCAGAATAAGCCAGTTCTTTCATTTGGTTGGTGCCGGTATTGGCTGCCAGCTTCAAATAGTATTCAAAAGCGAGCGGGAAATCTTTTTCTTCGTAAGCAATAGTTGCGGCATGGCGTGAACTGTTCTCCAAAAATTCATTCCACGGGCCATTAAGGATCACTTGATAATCTTCTTTTGCGTCTTTGTATTTCTTTTGCTGGAAATTACATTCGGCCCGATAGTAATGGGCTTTCAATGCGAAAATACCTTGTGGGTATTCTTTCAGATAATCTGAAAAAGCAACCCGGGCGCTTTCCATTTTACCATTAGCATATTGTGTCTCGGCAGCGGCATAATAAGTGGAGTCAACAGAGCCACCTTCGGCAGAGGGGAGGTTATTGTCTTTAAGCAAACGCGAATACTCTGCCGGTTTATTGCTTTCGATATACAAACTGCGGAGTGCCTCCATAGCCGAAAAGCGGTCTTCAGAGGTAGGATAGTTTATAACCACCTGTTTGTATGCATCAATAGCCTGGGCTGTCATATCGGTCTCCTGATAAATGAAGCCGCGCTTCATCCATGCTTTGGGAGCGAAACTCTTATCGGTGGCAGAGTCTGTTAGGTACTTCAGGTAGGGCAAGGCCTGTGAATATTTATCGTTTTCGAGGTAGGTTAATGCTAACTCATAGCGTGCGAATGAGCCGTATGCCGAAGCCGGTTTCTTATTGATCAGGAATAAGAACATCGAAATTTTCTCGCTGTGCTTGCCCAGAAGCCCCAGCAGAATTCCCTTCTGGTAGCGGGCGTAGTCGGCATCCTTATTATCTTTTGTGATGATCTTATCATACAGGGTAACTGCTTTTGAGTAGTTCCTTTGCATGAATACTGCATCAGCCTCCCTGACCATGGCCACCATTCCTGCATAGGGGTCATCGTTTTGTTCCTGAGCATGACTGAAGAAGCCCTGAGCGGCTGCATAATTTTTTGATTCAAGGGCTGCATAGCCCATGTTCAGGTAGGCATGCTGTGCAGTAGCCAATGGACTAACGTACGTTACTCCTTTTTTCTTGCCCAGTTTGCTGATGAATTCCTGCGCATTGGTTATCACTTCGGGGTATTGATGCTCATGAAAAGCTATCTCGCTCTTCCAAAACCAAGATGCGCTTTCGAAGTCTTTGTTTACCGGGTTTTCCAGTGACCGCTCAAAATACTTTTGCGCATTGGTGATATCATCTTTCCTATATTGCTCAACCGCATAGCCGAAGTTTGCTTTCTGGTACACCTCCCAATAGTCATGTTCCTTTCGGTTGACCGCTTCGAGATGCTTCAATGCGTCGGTAAAGTTGTTTGTTCTTACCAGCAAGCCGGATATCATAGTGTTAGCCTCATCCCTGTACTGACTTGTGGGGAAGGTTTTTACCAGATTATACAATTGCCTCAGTGCTTCGTCGTTGTACCCGGTCTCGTAGCTGATACGGGCATAAAGGATCATCGATGCTTCCTGCTGACCTAAATTGAAGGTCATGTCGGCGCAGATGCCGTAGGCGTTTCTGGCACTAGGTTTATCTCCGGTTTTCAGGTAGCAATCACCCAGCAGGTACATAGCTGTTTGCCCGAGTGAATCAGCGGTACTATTGAGTAGCTTGAATTTCTCAATAGCGCTGGCCCACTCATCGATACGATAGTCGCAATAGGCCATCTCGTAAAGGTCCTGCTTTCTGATCTTATCGGTATGGTCGTAGTAGTAATCGAAGTACGGATGCGCTTCTTTGTATTTCTGATCTTCGAAGAGGCACTGGGCTGCCAGCAGGTGCAACTCCTTGTGGTAAAATGATTTGTCCTTACTTTTTATCAGGGCTTCGGCGAGGGTGAGTGCTTTGTCCCTGCTGCCCATGAAGTAGTATATCTCAGCGATATAGTATGGTACCACGGATTTGTATTCCTTAGCTTCTTTAATCAGGTCGAAGCTGTGCAGTGCTTCTTTGTATTTGTTTTTGTTGTACGCCAGCAGGCCGTAATAGTAGTTTGCTGCAGGATAGTATTTGCCGTCTTTGAGTTCTTTTATGGATGCAAAAAGCGGTTCTGCTTTCCCAAACTGTTTATCGTTAAAGTAGCAATAGGCAAGTTCGAATTTTTTATCTGTCAGCTCGGTTGGGTCAAGATTTGATTCGCCGGAAGATTCATACAGAGGTATAGCCTTTGCATAGTCATTGTGCAGGAAATAATATTGTGCCAGTGCGAACCCAAGTCTTTCTTTGTAAGCAGGGTTAAGCGTCGCTGCCATTTCGTGTATGGCAGAATCTTTAGCGCCTGTTACGTCGGTCTTAAGCGACGACATGGCGAGGATGTATTTTGCGTGATTAACATCGGTAGTATTGTTTACCGATGTTTTTCCCATCGATCCGCTTAGGAAAGACCGTGCAGACTGTGCAGCCACGGCATAGTGCCCTTGTCTGAACTGATCGTTAGCTACAATCAGGTCTTTGTTTGCCGGATTGGCGGCATGTGAAAGCTGCGCCTGTGCAGTTGCATCTGAAAGTAAAATGATTGCTATAAAAGTTAACCCCCGAAGGTGAAATGTCATTTTTTTCAGCATCATTTATATCTGTTCATTAAAAACTCCAGGTTAGATTAATACTAGGGAAAAAAGGAAGTTGGTAGATCTTTTTGTTGGTAATACGGTTAACGTAAAAAATATTGTTTCTATTGTACGCATTCGTAACAGCAAAAGTTGCTTCGAGGTTTGATTTTTTAGAAAGAGCAAACTTACGTTTTACAGAAAGGTCAAGGCGGTGGTACCACGACAGGCGGCCACCGTTGATCTCGTCAGCATATACTACAGCCGGAGCTCCATTACTCTGATTTGGATTTCCCTGTAAGCTGGTCATGTCTACATTTTCATAGTACCCTTGTGTTTGGGTGAATGGGAAAGGAGAGTGGATATTGAACCTGGCTGAAACGTCCCAGTTCTTCTTTTTGCCGAGTGAGTAAGATGCAACAGCGTTTGCGTTGAACCTTGTGTCGAACGGAGTTGGGTAGTTCTGAATTTTACCCTTGGCATCTATGCTTGAATAGGTGACTTTCTGATAACCCATAGCACCCCACAAATAAACTCTTTGAGTAACAAATTTTGCAGACAGATCTATACCGCTCGCGATGCCATCGGCAGCAATGAAGTCCGGATCACCTGTTTTTTGTTTATTTCTGTTGAGTTCATCTACCTGATTGAAATATTTGATCCATGGTTCCAGATTGAATTCTACTTTGTTCACATCAACCTCAATGCCGCACACACCATGATATGCCGTTTGGAGATTGGATTTTACGTCTTTGCCGTTTTTATCCTTGATTTGCTGGTCGGGGCTCAGTAAGAAGCCAGTAAATAGATTTACGATATCCTGATCAGATTTTGTGCTGATGATGTTCTGGCTGTAAATACCTCCCGCCACTTTCATGCGCACGCTATTAGAGATATTGTATTTAAGCCCCAGCCTTGGCTCAGGAGATAGTTTATTCAACTCAGAATAGTACTGAATACGAACACTTGGTTCCAGAATGAATTTGCTTCCGAAGTTGTGGCGGAATAATACGTATAACGCAGCGAGTGTGCTCTGACGATCTTCGACGGTGCTGATGCCTTTGGCTGCGTAGTAGTTCAATGCAGTATGCATGCCGCTCACTTCAATTCCGTATTTCAGTTGGCTATAGTCAGGTAAGAAGTTGGTGAAGTTGATGGCAGCTTCAAATCCGCTGATCTTGCTGCTGCGTGGAATTGTATCTGTAGGCAACCCTACTTCCTGCGCCAAATTGATATTGTAGTTGGAGTATGCGAATTTACCATCGATCAAAGCAGATGAACTACCAGGAGATACTACGAATGTACCGCCCCCTCCGGTTGCTTTCCAATGGTAGGTGCCAATGTTCTTTTGAATGCCAGTAAAACTAGTTGTTGTCTGATCTAATATGGCCTGATCGTCGAAATTAAAACCAAACAGATTCAGTTTACTGCCGTTGTCGCCGCTAAGGGTAACTTTGCCATAGAGGTCGGCAAATTTGTAGGGAAGTCCTTGTTTGAACTGTTCGCCCATACTGCTATATAATGATTTGGAAGTCTGATCGAGGTAACTGGTTTTACCAGTAACCAGGAATGTGATGCCTGTGCCACTGTGTTTTTTAGACTTAACCAAAGGACCTTCTAACAAAAATCTTGTCATAATTGGTGAAACTGAAAGCAAACCTGCCAGATTGTTTTTATTACCATCTTTTGTGTGCACATCTACAATTGCCGAAGTTCTATTGCCGTACTGGGCACTGAAACCCGCGGTATAAACGTCAACGTTTCTGATTGCTTCGGTTTCAAAAACAGAAAACAATCCGATTGAGTGGAACGGGCTGTAGATAGTTACACCATCGAGGTAGATGCCGGTTTGAGCCGGTGAGCCACCTCTTATATATAACTGTCCGCCCTGATCACCTGTAAATACCACACCCGGAATTACCTGTAAATATTGTGCCAAGTCGGGTTCGCCACCTGAACTAGGGAGTAATTTCAGCTCGCGGGGAGTGATGTTTGTAACCCCGGTATTAATGCGTGTGATCTTGTCTGTCTTTCTGCTGGAGATGCTAACTTCTTTCAGGCCAATCTCTCTTTGTGACAAAAATATTTTTTTTGTGGCAATGGAATTGGGTAACAGATTTACGATGATCTGGGAAGAATCATACCCAACACCTGTGGTAAGGAGCGTATAAGTGCCCGGAGGTAATGAGATAGAGAAGTATCCGTTCACATCAGTCTGAACACCGGTTTTGGCGTCTAGTACCATCACGCTGGTATATATTACAGGCTCGCCAGATTTTTTATCATATACGAATCCCTTAATTGTACCGTTGTTGTTTTGAGCAAATGCTGTAATAGAGAATAAAAAAAGGATGGCAGCAAGCAGTCCGGTGCGGTTAATCATCTTGTTAAGGTTTTAAAAAAGTATCTGTTTGATAAAGGTATTTACCTTTTTCTAAAGTGCGGCAAAGATAGGAATAACGATAAGGCTTCCAAACCCTATAATTTTGTGAAATTTTATTTTTTTAATTTGTGGCAATAGGCTAAATTTATCCAAAATACCCTCGACTATGAAGCGTACTTTAATGACTGCATTACTTCTTTTTATACTGATCGCTGCGGCAAGTTTATCCTATGGTCAGAAACAGGAGCGATACTCACGAGCAAAAATCTACCTGTCTGATAACGGACATACGTTAAGAGACCTTTCGGCACTAGGACTGGCGGTAGATCATGGTGAATCGAAAAAAGGGGTGTCGTTTACGTCTGATTTTTCGAAAACAGAGATAGACCTTGCACGGAAAGCAGGTTTTAAAGTAGATATTGTTATTGATGATGTAGTAAAGTACTACCAGAAGCAGAATAAAAAAAAAGCCCAAAAAACCACAAGCGTAAGTTGTGACCGACCGAGCTACCCGGTTCCATCTCATTTCCATTTGGGGAGCTATGGCGGGTTTTTTACTTATGCCGAGATGTTGTCGATCCTTGATTCGATGCATACGCTGTATCCAGGCCTTATCAGTGTAAAACAAAACATTGATACTTTTCATACAATTGAGGGTCGGCCAATATACTGGGTTCGTGTTTCAAATAATCCGGGAGTAGACCAACCAGCCAAGCCGCAAATGCTGTACACATCGGTGCACCATGCACGTGAGCCTGGAAGCATGTCGTCGAACATATTTTATCTGTGGTACTTGCTTGAAAACTACAGCACCGACCCGCAAGTAAAAACGATCATAGACAATACGGAACTTTACTTTGTACTGTGTATGAATCCGGACGGGTATTTGTTTAATGAGTATATTTCTCCGGGCGGCGGCGGACTGTGGCGCAAGAACAGGAGGGATAATCATGATGGAACTTTTGGTGTTGATCTCAATCGCAACTATGGCTACAAATGGGCGTACGATGCGATTGGCTCCAGCCCATCTTCTTCAAGTGAGACTTACAGAGGTTCATCGGCATTTTCGGAACCGGAAACAAGGGCGATAAAGTGGTTTACGGAGAACCACCATTTTAAGTTTGCACTTAATTATCACACCTTTAGCAACGACGTTATTTTTCCTTGGAGTTATGTTGCGTCTCTTCAGGCAAAGGATTCTGATCTGCATGTTAATTACTGGAACTATTTAACCAGATTCAATCACTACCAGCATGGAACGAGCGACCAAACCGTAGGCTACATAACAAATGGTGATTCGAATGACTGGATGTATGGAGATACTGCCGTGAAACCCAAGGTATTTGCGTTCACTCCTGAAATTGGACTGCCATCTTTGGGTTTTTATCCTCCGGCCTCAGAGATCATTCCTAACTGTCAGGACAATCTTTTTCCTAATCTGACTTTAGCATCATTCCTGCTTCCTTTTGCATCGATCACATCTGAAGAAAACAAGATTGAGACACGAACTACAGGGTTTTTGCATTACAAACTTCAGCGACTCGGTTTTGTAGATACGGCTACCTATACTGTTAATATTCTATCGCTCGACGGCAGGCTAACGGTTTCAGCTACACCCAAAACATATACCGGTCTTACAATGCTGCAGGAAGTGTATGATTCTATCAGTTATAATCTGCTCCCTGCTACACCAAACGGGCAAATGATCAGTTATGTGCTGCAGGTGTATAACGGCCAGTATTACATAAGGGATACCGTGAGTTTTTATTATGGCAAGTATTATTCCATTTTGGCTCCATCTACCAATACGCTCACTGAATGGAGCAACACGGGGTGGGGCTTATCTACCGCAAATTATTTTTCTTCACCTGCCAGTATCCATAGCAACCTCTCGGGAATAGAAAGTTATTACAACAGTACGGACATTAAAATTGCTACCAATGCCAATGCTGATCTGACACACGCAATAAGAGCGTATATGCAGTTTCACTGCAAATGGTTTATTGAGAACAATTCGGACTACGTTACTGTGAATGTGGGATTAGCAGGAATGGGTACATTTTCGCCTGTGTGTGGTAAGTATACGAAGGTTACTGAATATTTTTCAATACCTATTTACAACGGGTATAATCCCAATTGGGTGTTGGAAGAAATTGATCTGGGCGATAATCTGGGGCAGAAAATAAACATAATGTTCGACCTGGTGAGTGATTCAAGGGGAACTAATAAAGGGTTCTATTTTGATGATTTTAGCGTGATTGCCATCATCGATTCTGCGTCCACTATAATAGACTCACATGCTGCGGTGCATCCGCTCTACAAAGGTAGTTCTGTGCTAACAACCTATCCAAACCCTTCGAGCAATCAATTATTTGTGTCGATAAACGGTTATACGTTCAATGAGCCTATGATGGGGGTATTGTATGATTGTACGGGACGAATTGCCATGGAATTTCGAATCAGCAGGGATTTAACGACAGTTGACGTTGCCACCTTGCCGGGCGGCGTTTACTACCTCAAAGTATACGACAATGGCAAGATGCTGCCGGTGCAAAAGGTGGAGGTGTTAAGGTGAATCGGACTGGTACATTGGAGATTACCTGCACTTTGCGTACTTTAGTATTATGAAGATTTTTACTGCCCAGCAGATTCGAGCCTGCGACGCGTACACAATTAAAGCTTCCAACATCCGCTCATCTGAACTGATGGAACGTGCTGCAGGCAAGTGTGCAGGATGGATAAAAGACAATTTTTCGAAGGACGCACTGTTTGTGGTGCTTTGTGGCACCGGTAACAACGGAGGAGATGGTCTTGCAATTACCAGGCTGCTGAACCAGCGGGGATATGGTGTAAAGGCATTTGTGCTGAATTTTGGGAGGGAGATGTCGGAAGACTGTGCAGCTAATTTGCAACGGCTAAAGGCTATGGAAAAGGATATTGTGAGTATTGTACAGCCTGATACCTTTATTACAGATATCCCACCCCACATAGTTATTGTTGACGCAATTTTAGGTACAGGACTGAGCAGGCCGATCGAGGGCTGGGTAGCGGCGTTCATTCAAGCGATCAATCAATTGCCTAATACTAAAATTGCCATTGACATCCCAAGTGGATTGACGGCAGACTTAATACCTGACGCTGATGCAGCAATATTCAGGGCAGATCATACGCTGAGTTTTCAGTTTTATAAACGCAGTTTCCTGCATACGGAAGCCGGCAGGTACATAGGTAAAGTACATTTGCTGGACATCGGTCTTGACAAAACATTTATCAATGGAACGCCTACTCAGTACACTATTGCCGATGCGGAAACTATTCACGGGATATACAAACCAAGGGACCCATTTGCACATAAAGGGAGTTATGGTCATGCGCTGATCGTTGCGGGAAGCTATGGCAAGATAGGTGCAGCAGTGCTGAGTGCTTTGGCGGCTATACGTTCGGGAGCTGGAATGGTAACAGCATTGATACCAAGGTGCGGATACACGGCTATGCAAAGTGCAGTTCCTGAAGTGATGTGCCTGACCAGCGGAGAGGAGGATATAGAGGCGATTGAAAACTGGGATAAAATGGATGCTCTAGGAGTGGGCCCGGGAATAGGTACAGAAAGCAGGCAGACCGTGGCGTTGACGGAATTTCTGGATCAGTATAAGAAACCTTTGGTTGTGGATGCAGACGCGCTCAATATCATAGCCAAACACCCTGATCTGCTTGCTAAATTGCCAAAGGGATCTATCATTACTCCGCACCCCAAAGAGTTTAACAGGTTGTTTGGGGATAATACTAATTCTATGATACGCCTTGATCATGCCCGTATACAGGCTATGCGTTACAACATCAATATTGTGATGAAGGGGCATCATACTGTAGTGGTAAGCACGGAAGGGGAGTGCATGTACAACATGACCGGTAACGCAGGAATGGCAACCGCTGGTGCGGGAGATGTGCTGACCGGTATTCTGACCGGTTTGCTGGCTCAGGGATATGAACCCCATGATGCAGCAGTATTGGGCGTTTATCTTCACGGGCTTGCCGGAGATATTGCAGCAAAGGAGAGGTCGCAGGAATCGTTAATTGCCCGTGATATTATTGAGTATCTGGGAAAAGCTTTTCAGACTCTAGCTGGCTAATGAGGTAACTGATAACAGCGGAAATACGATCAATTGCAATTCGGGGACATAGCACGCCCAGTTACAATCAGTTTAATCCGGTAAATGTGCTGGCTATTTCGAGGTGAGCGTGCTGGTAACCCATTCGCCTATAGTTTTGCATCCCTGATACTCAGGTGCAACCTTGATGTAGTAAGTAGGTAGCTTTGACTTCACCCAGTTCTGGATCTTTGTCTGTTTTTTATTAGCAAGCGCTACTTCCATGATCCTGTTGTAATCGTCTTTCAGATTCGCCTTGTGAGGTGCTGTTCTTGTTCTGAGGTAAACGATACGAGCCGACTTGTCGCGCATTTCAGTCATAAAGATGTGGGGAGCAGAGTAGTCGCCTTGTTTAAGCGTGTCGAGCATCAGTACCATTCCTGCATCGAGTTTGGTCATATCCAGTTCAGAAACGCCGGTGTTGGGGTCTGCTATCATTCCGCCCGTACGTTTAGCCGCTTCATCAGTAGAGAATTTACCTACCGCTTCGGGAAAACTCATCTTGCCTGAAACAAGCAGATTTCTGACGCTGTCCAGTTTCTCCATAGCCGTTTTGAAGTCGGCAGAGGTTACTTCGGCTTTGATCAAAATGTGCCTGATGTCGGCCTCTTCTCCTCTTCTCTGAATCATCTGGATGATATGGTATCCGAATTTTGTTTTGACGATGGGAGAAATTTCGCCATTCTGCAGTTTAAATGCTGCCGATACAAACTCTGGGGCATATCCACCGTTGCGGGTTACACCATCGTATCTGCCGCCGTTGTCTCTGCTGCCCGGGTCATCGCTATAGATGCCTGCTGCATTTTCAAAGCTTTTCTTTCCATCAACAATGTCTTTACGAATTTCTTCTAATTTTTGGTGTGCATAGTCTGTCATTTCCTGACTCACAGGAGGGTCAATCACTATTTGGCCTACCTCTACGATTGCCGGAAAGAATGGCAGACTGTCGACCGGGATCTTTTTATAGAAGTTCTCAACGTCGGCTGGGGTGATCTTTATGTTATCCAGGATCTGTGCCTGCATTTTCTCAGCAGTCATTTGGTCGCGGATCGCATCACGGTTATCTTCTTTGATCTGATAAATAGTTTTTCCAGATAGTTGCTCTAGTTTCTCCTTTGAGCCATACATCTGAATAAAGTAGCGCAGTTTGTTTTCAATTCTGCCATCAATATCTTCTTCAGATATGATAACGCTATCCCTTTCAGCCTGAGCTTTCAGCAGCTTGGTGATGATCATTTCCTGCAGTATCAGGCATTTATTTGAGTCGGCAAAAGCCGGGTTTTGCTGCTTGAGTTGTATTACCTGTATCTCCAGGTCAGATTGTAAGATGATCTCTTTACCTACTACCGCTATTATTTTGTCGGCACTTTCCTGCCCTACAACTTGAAAACTCAGGAAAAATAAAATGCAAAAAAGTATAGACTTTCCGGGAGCAGAGATATTGTTAAAACTCATCAGGCCAAAAAAATTAACTAGTATGTGAAAAACGAAAGGGACAAAAATAGTTTATTTAGTGCCCTTTAGCGAATAGGTTTGTGAATTTAACGTTTTTGCTATTTAGGCCCGATGTCTGACAGAAATAGTCCTTTGTAATGGCTGGTTGCAATTTTTTAAGTTATACACATGTCAAAAATTATAAAAAAAAATAAGAGTGCATATTTATGTCGTGTTAACTTATTCTTTAGAGCCCAATGCTTGGATGATTGCGGAATTGGGTTTGCGGGCAAGCGTAACAACATACAAAGTGGTGAAATATGGGTAAATTAATCCACAATTAAAGCATATATCTTCATTAGCGGCAACAAGTATAAGTAACTGGTTAATTGGCAGGGCTATTTCGTTTCTTTTTTTTGCTGAATTC
>CAIKOJ010000165.1 GCA_903829015.1 uncultured Bacteroidota bacterium | reverse complement strand
ACGAGACCAACGACACACAAGAAGAATCAATCTGCGTCGAAACCGAAACCCTGCCTACAAACTGCCCCAGGGTCGATGACCCAGAAATTTTCCCACCGACAGAGGGGTGGACCGAACTCAAGCTAGGAGTATGTAACAGACCTGATCACAGAGTACATTTAGTGGAAGCAATAGTTGTTGATGGATGTCCTACGGTTATCAAGTCAGCCACCATCGATTTTCTTCAAGCTACGGTTACAAAATACATGCTAGGCAAATTATGCGACCAAGCTAATACTGGAATAGCCAATCCCCAAACATTTTCAACTATCGCCGAAGCAAACAAAATGTTGCGAGATTTTGCAACACAAGATAGGTGTGTTGGAATCAGCGATCCTGCATTCAAAGATTTAGTCCACGTTGCAACTGCATCACATCTACACGAGCCTGAGTACGATACAAAAATTTGGAGAGCTAAAAAGTAAGACACCTTGCTACACATTTTCTTTTCTGCTTAATTTTAAAACATTTGAATCTTCAATTCAGTTTGCACTTGCTTGCGGCGACAGATAGCGCCATATGTGTTGAATGTAAATTACTTCTGCCTGCATTGGTCATGAGCCGCTACCGTGCCACCAAAACAGGAAAAAGTGCTGCGAATAAGGTGATTCACGCATACAGAACTAAAGAAGAACTACAGTATGCACTTAATCAGGCAACAAGAAAAATTAAAGTGCTGGAAAAGTGGAAGAAACGTGCGATTGCACGATTAAAGGTATGGGAAAATAACGTTTATTATCATGGTGGATTCTATTAATTTACAACTTTTGTTCCGACTTACTAGACCCTGAAGGCAGAGGTATGCAACATTCGCTTAAAACTGGCCGAATCTGCTAAAACAACCACATTGCAACACCTCACGAAGAATATGAAGACACCCATGGACCCCAAGGTAAAAACTTATCACGCTCCGTCATGCACTTCACCTGAATAACGATACCTTCAAGCGTCCACACATCACTTAAGTCTACACCATCCGTTATTCATCAACTACACATATACCATGCTCCCTTAATTACATGCCAAAAATGCATTGGTGACGGCAGGATGCATACTTTCCCTGTTAATCGTCTTTTATGAATCCCTCTAGCCTCCACGTATCACATTTTGAACAACTGTCTCCCTGTAGATTGTACACTTCATCTAAAAACACCTTTATTTACACACTTTAGTGATGTAATAACTAAACCCATTCATGCATGTTATATATTTTGAAAGCACTTCGTCCCACTCGACCTACTACACTGTTATCTATTGTTATTTGCACACAATTATTGTTAGTATTTGGTTTTGATAAACGATTCATACAAAAACATATCTTCTCGGTGTAATTCAGGCCAAGTTAACTCTACAAACAATTTTAGCCCGGGCACAAGTACAAAGCAAACACGGAATGCGCTACGAGGCACAGTGGTTGCTCGAATGTCTTCTTCTTAGAATCAAAAGTGTTGCGGCATACGAACATATAAGAAGACTTAAGCTCCTTCCCCTACCTAGCTGTAGCACTCTGCGACGACTTCTTAGCGGTGTTAGTTGCCATTTCGGTTTCAACACGGCAGCCCTAAAGGCAGTAGAAAAAATTGTGGAAGGGAAATCAGGTCAAGATCTTTCAGTCATCCTCACTTTTGACGAAATAGCCCTTACTCCGCAACCGAATTTCAACCAAGAATCGCTTGCTATAGACGGTTTTGTGAACCTTAGTATTGATCCCGTTTACAACAGAGATGAAATGGAGCATCATGATGAGGTAGACGCGCCGCGACAAGAGCCTAATATAAGCGAGACTCCAGTGCTAGCAGATCATGCTCTGGTTTTCATGGTTCGACCGCTACTGAGTAATTGGGTTCAACCGTTTGGAGTGTTTGCTTCTGCTGGAGCTGCTTCCGGCGATGATTTGCATCGCTTAGTTATTGCTGCGATTATACGGCTTGAAGCTCGCGGTGTTCGGGTATTGGCAGCTGTAAGTGATGGCGCATCTACTAACATGAAATTTTGGAAGCTCACCGGGGCTGGCGTTGAAAAAAAAGGTGATGAAGAAACAGTCACGAATTCATTTCCTCACCCCATAAATCCTGATCGAAAAATTCATGTACTCCAAGACCCACCCCATGCATTCAAATGCGTGCGGAACCAACTTTACAATCACGAAACAGTGCAGGTACGTCAATTCAATATTTATAGTGATTACATTACTGTATTACATTTTGTTTCAATGAACAGTGTCAAGGGGAATTGATGACTCCCCATCAGCTAATAGCTGAGTTATATGATACTGATGCAGTATTTGGTGAAGGAGCGGCCTGTCCAAAGCTGAGACAGATGCATATAAACCCCACTTCATTTCAGAAAATGAATGTCAGCTTAGCTATGCAGGTATCGCTTCAAACAAGTGTTGTCCGCAGTATCAGTGTAATATAACATTTATACCTTTTATCAGGTTCTTTCTTCTTCAGTTGCCAAGGGGCTGGAATACTACCGCACTTGTCCTCAAATTGAAGAAGAAGTTAGGAGAAAGTTTGTCAAAAGCAAACCAGTAGAAGAATTACTACAATTACTGAACGACTGTTTCGACACCATGAATGCCCGTAGGCCACGCGACGGCATTAAAAAGGAGAAATGGCAGGAAAAAAAAGAGGTTAACATTTCTTCACTATTTTGTTTGATGAAAGCTATATAGCCTATGTAAGCCTGATGAATGCTAACGTTACGTTCGATGTTTATAGAAGCTGCTCAAATTGGATGAAATCTTACGTGAAACTACAGTTTTCATCAAGATGAAGCTCCCAGTTGTTCCTAAGCCGAAAGATCGTACGCAGTCTTTTTATCAAGGAGTGGCACGTCCTGAATTACCTCCACCTTTCGTCTCTAAAGACACAATAAAGGCTCTACGAATAACTATCAGATCAATAATAGACCTGATTGAGCTCTTATTGGGCCCTTCGTTCAACTTGACCTATGTCCTCACAGCAAAATTTAATCAAGATTGTTTGGAGGTAAGGTTATATATAGTTGTGCAATGGCGCACGTTTATAACTGATTTGATGACAAGGATATACTTCATTTTTTTATATACAGAGGTTTTTTGGGATCATTCGCTCAGCGGGTGGAGCCCAAAACAAACCAACCGCATCCTCATTTCTCCAACTGTTCAGAATGCTCAGCTTATATTACCCGACCAAGACCATTCTCCGAGGGTGCAACGTCGATGGGGAGGAGAAAATGGAAATGCTGACATCATACATGGATTGGCTGGTCCAGCGTTTTAAAGATAACGTGAAAGTTAACAAATCGCTCAAGGACTACATGAAGGACCTTCTGCTAACCAACATGAAGGTAGACCATGATAGCAACAGCGATTTTGACGTAGATGTGTCGGCCAAAAATCAAAACGTCGTATTTCAAATCAGTGGCTATTTGATACATCGTTTTGTTAAAAAAGGCAATTATTGCCATGAATGCCACCAAACGATGGAAGTTAAATTGGAAAATTTACCTGCGGATTTTACGGCTCATTTTCTCACGAAAACAAAAAGCAGGGGGAAATTGAGATACTCTTCCCCGAAACTGTTTGAATTGT
>CAIKOJ010000164.1 GCA_903829015.1 uncultured Bacteroidota bacterium | reverse complement strand
TGCTGGGCGAGGTTGATGGCTTGAGGCGGTTGCCTATTGTCATTGGTGGTTTTGAAGCCCAGGCAATTGCTGTTGCTCTTGAGCGCATGCAACCTAGCAGACCACTTACCCACGACTTGTTTGCAAATTTCATGTCCACGTTTTCTATTGAACTCGCTGAGGTACTCATTTACAAATTGGAAGAGGGTATATTTTTCTCCAAACTGATTTGTAAGCACGAAGGCAATAAAGTAGAGATCGACTCCCGCACTTCCGATGCGTTGGCTATGGCAGTACGTTCAAACTGCAAAATTTACACGTTTGAAAACATCCTTGACGCCGCCGGTCTGTTTCTGGAACAACCCGAAGGTGCAGAAGAAAACCCACTCGATCAAAAGCCTGGCAAAATATCAGTTAGCGGCAAAAAATTAGGCGACAACGATATGAGCAACATGAGCCTCGACGACCTCAACGCCCTGTTACAGCAGGTACTTGAGCAGGAAGACTATGTACGCGCCATCAATATCCGCGACGAAATCAACAACCGGAAAAAGAAATAAGAATCCTGCTTTCTCTTTAGAATTTCACACCTATTGTCCAGGCAAAATTGTTTAGACTATAGTTCATTTTTGCAGTTGGCACTGTAGCCGCCGGTCCCGATACTACGCCTGAATAATCTACTGCGTATGGTTGCTCAAATCCTTGGTACATACTATGCACATACCCCATGTCCGTAAAGAAATGATGGAAATGGAAACCAAAACCACAACTGATATCTATACGTTCGGTAGTATAAGCTGCAGGCTGCACAGATTTGCCATAACTCGTATAAGGATCGCCATAGTAACCAAACCCTGCTCTCACCATAAAGAACTTGCCCAACCTACCCTCTGCACCTAACCTGAAATTTGAAACGCCTCCGTATGTTTTACCGATCTCCCGGTTTATTGCATCAGCTTGCTCCTTAAAACTCTGCCCAGTAACAAGATCGTGACCTTCGCTGAAATAGTACTTTGCCGCACTGTAATCTACATACTCATAGTCGGCAGTAATAAAACCAAAAGTGTTCAGCATGATCGTTGCACTCAAAACGGCCTTGTATGGCGTTGAAAAACGATAGTCGAACTGGTTGTGAATAAGACCGCCGCCGCTAAGCGTATTCAGTATCGTTGTCTGCCCATTCACAACCGATGTCATCGAAGGATCAAATTCGTCAGTTATGCTATAAAACGTGGGAGTATGAAAGGCTATCCCCGCTCTGAAAAACTTAGAGAATTTATAAATAGCCCCCAATTTCAGATTCACACCATTTCCCGAAATATCAAGCTTGTTGCCGTAAGTAAACGAACTGAAATTTTCAGGATTATTGGTATTTCCGGATGCTACATTTTCAGTATAATAAGACGTTTTTTTATAGCGAACAGAAGGCACACCCACCGTGGCACCTAAAAGCAATTTCTCTTTATAGTTGCCTCCTAGCGATATAACTATTTCATTAATTGCCCCCCTTTCTTCCACGCTCTTCATTTGGTTGATGCCGCCTGAATAAGGCACTACCGAATAAAACTCGTTGCCTAAATTCTGATTCAGCAGGTAAGATTGATATCCAATTGAACCAAGCGCATTAGATGGGTCAGTAGTCAATGCGTCAGTCGGGTACCAGTTTGCATCAGACTCAAATGCCTGCGACGCCGAACTGGTATTGTTTTTACCGAAGTAGGAATAGTTGCGGTTAAAGTCGGCAACTTTGTTCATGCCAATTCCAAACGAAACAGCTTTCCAACTCCTTTTATCATACCTCGGGCCCTTAGGTGCATTTGTAAACACTAATGACAAATTATTAAACCCAAACCGTGCGTTGTTGTCGGTAGAAGTACTACCAGCATAGTCGCCGGTCGCCGAATTGATTCTCAGTGACGGTGTAAATGAAAATTCAGAGCTTCTGTAAACCCCTATACCCGCTGGGTTTACGCTTAAAGAACTGAAGTCTCCACCTACAGAGCCAAGTGTATTGCCAAACCCCATTGACCGCGCCGTGCCCTGCACCGTCAGGTTCGACAGGTTGTAAGCCTCCCGTACATCCTGTGCTAACAAATTAACGGTATTGATTGTCATACCTGCCAATAATACTATACCTCTGATCTGCATGCTATTTGATTTGTTTGTTTATTTCCTATCGCAAAAATCATACCCACCTTCTACCAAAAAACAAAAAGACACCGTTCCACATGGCAACAATGTCTTTATTATAATTCCTTTAACGAAAAAGACAGTTACCTGCGCCCACTTCTTGATCCGCCGCCGCCACTGCTTCTGCCACCACCACCGCTTGGTTGACTGTTACCGCCGCCGCCATTTGATCTTCCCCCACTGTTTCCTCCGCCACCGTTAAATGACCGCCCTCCATTATTTCCCCCACCACCGTTAAACGACCGCCCTTCACTATTTCCTCCGCCGTTAAATACTCTGCTACCGTTACTGCCTCCATTGTTTCCACCAAACATTCTGGTAGGTCCATTGCTATTGCCAAATTCATGTGCCTGACCTCTTGAACTTTCTCTTCCCTGCCTTCCCTCATTCTGTGACACCCTTTCCTGATTGCGGTTGCCTCCTCCAGAATAACCACGGGAAGAATTGTTTTCACGGTAATTGCCTTCATTACCATTAAAGCGTCCGCCCATCCTTGGCTCGCTTTTACCGCGCCTGCTGTCCGGCAAATTGTTCCTTCCATTATTACCATTCCTGATCACTCCGGCTCTGTTTGGTTCCGTAGTCCTCAAAGCGTTGGTTCTTAAACCAATCTGATTTACCGGAGCAGAGGTCCTGAATCCATTAGTGGTTATCCTGTTGCCCATTCTGTTACCAATACTATTCTGGCGTGGTCCATAACCCACCGACCTGTTTTGATTATTACGGCCGTCTACACCGGCATAATAACTGTTCCAGTAACCATTGTAGCAGTTGCCATACCAGCCACCTGCATAATACGGGTAATTCCAGCAGCTAAAACCTCCGTATCCATACCAGGTATTCCAGCCCCAGCCAGAATTCCAGTATGGACCGTAACTATAGCCGTAAGATGCATACCAGGGCCTGTAACCCCAATACGGGTCAGACCAATATGGGTCGTACCAAAACGGATTGTAAAACGCACTGTAATATCCCATATTATAAAAGGAATTATCAAAGCGATTGATACGCGACGAATAAGAATAATCTTCATCGTAATCTATGTAGTCTTCACCATTGTTGTAACTCTGGTAATTATCCGGCGCATTATTATCAGCATAATTCTCGTGCTGATTGGCCGCACTTTCATCACCCGATATCCCAGCTTGCCCTGTTTCATTTTTCCCTCTGCCGCCGTTCCTTTGGTCGGCACCGGTTGCATAAATATCATCCACCTGCGCACTTGCCACCATATGCGTACCTAAAAGCAACAAACCTACTAATATGAACTGTCTCATTTTGAATTGTTTTTCGTTAGCTTTCCTTAAATGCATAGTGAAATTACTACTTTTGCACAACTTCAACAATTAAGAGACCGTTAAAAACGGGCAAAGTTTATTATGGCAAAAATTTTAACAAATCGGGCAGACGACTACTCGCAGTGGTACAATGATATAATTTTAAAAGGTGGCCTTGCCGACTATTCGGCCGTAAAAGGATGCATGGTTATCAAACCTCACGGCTATGCGCTATGGGAGAATATGAGGAATGAATTAGACCGTATGTTTAAGGAAACAGGTCATCAGAATGCCTACTTCCCTTTGTTTATACCCAAGAGCTTTTTAAGTAAAGAGGCAGCACACGTTGAGGGCTTTGCTAAAGAGTGTGCAGTGGTAACACACTACCGCCTTAAGAACGACCCCAATGGCGGCGGCGTAATAGTAGATCCGGATGCTAAGCTCGAGGAAGAATTGATTGTAAGGCCAACCTCCGAAACCATCATCTGGAATACGTACAAAGACTGGATACAATCATACCGAGATCTTCCATTGCTTATCAACCAGTGGGCCAATGTAGTGCGCTGGGAAATGCGCACCCGACTCTTCCTGCGTACCACCGAATTCCTTTGGCAGGAGGGCCATACTGCACACGCCACTAAAGAGGAGGCTATCGAAGAAACAACCAAAATGCTCGAAGTATATGCCACCTTTGCCGAAGAGTTTATGGCAATGCCCGTGGTACGAGGTGTAAAAACTGCCAACGAACGTTTTGCAGGTGCCGAAGACACTTATTGCATAGAAGCTTTGATGCAGGACGGCAAAGCACTGCAGGCAGGGACATCTCACTTCCTCGGTCAGAATTTCGCCAAGGCTTTCGATGTTAAATTCCAGGATAAGAGCAACAACTACGATTACGTTTGGGCCACATCATGGGGTGTTTCTACTCGCCTCGTAGGTGCATTGGTTATGGCACACAGCGACGACGACGGATTGATACTCCCTCCGAAAATTGCACCATTGCAAGTGGTGATTGTTCCTATCTTCAATAAAGATGTGGAAGCTCAGGCAAAGATCCGCAAGGTAGCCGAAGAGCTGATGAGCACACTCAAACAAAACAACATCAGAGTTAAATTTGATGACGACGACAATACTCGCTCTGGCTGGAAATTTGCTGAATACGAACTCAAAGGCGTACCTGTACGCATAGCATTGGGCGCAAGGGACCTCGAGAACAACGTTGCAGAAGTAGCCCGCAGGGATACCAAAGAAAAATCAAGCTTATCTCTGGACAACCTTTCAGGTCAGGTGATACAGTTGCTGGATGATATCCAGAAGAACATGTACAACAAAGCACTTCAGTTCAGAAACGAAAACACCCGTAAAGTTGACAACTGGGATGAATTTGTAAAAGTACTCGACGAGCAGGCAGGCTTCGTATCAGCACACTGGGACGGCACCCCCGCAACCGAAGAAAAGATCAAAGAACTCACCAAGGCTACCATCCGTTGCATTCCGCTCAACAACCCTCAGGAAGAAGGCAAGTGCATACTTACAGGAAACCCTTCGAAAGAAAGGGTTTTGTTTGCCAGGGCTTATTAATTTTTTCTGAATCACGGATTACTAAAAGATTACTCTGATTTCACTGAATTAAAATGGTTTGAAAGTACATTCGAAATGGACAGCAAGTTGAAATATAGTGAAATCACTGAAAAGATAATTGGCTGTGCGTTTGAAGTACATAAGTTTTTAGGTAATGGATTCCAGGAAGTCATTTACCAAAGAGCTTTGGCACTTGAATTTACCGAAGCTAAATTGGATTTTTCGAGAGAAATTGAGCAGCCAATATTTTACAAAGGATATAAAGAAGAGATTGGGACAAGAAGAGCAGATTTTATAGTTGCCAGAAAAGTTTTGGTAGAGCTAAAGGCTATTATTCAATTAGAAGACGTACATACCGCCCAAATACTCAATTATCTAAAAGCATATAAATTTGAAGTAGGACTACTTATTAACTTTGGCAGTAAAAATATGACGTTTAAAAGGGTTGTTCTTTAAAAAGATAAAGTAAGGTCACTAAAATCAAATTGATCCATGAATCTTTCGACACAGACAACACAATCCGTGAAATCTGTGTAATCCTTTAAATCCGTGATTCAGAAAAAAGTAAATCCATTTTTACCCCCTTACTCCACCACTATCTTACGATAAACAGTTCCCATGCCCCCTCCGCTAACCTTCAGCACATAAATCCCCGCTGAAAGTTGGCTTAGGTTCATAGAAGTAATACCATTGCCAGCGATACCATTATTTACTTCTCTGCCGGATAAGTCTGTAAGCGAATAAGTAGCAGAAACAACATTGCCACCTAAGCTAATGTGCAATACATCACTTACAGGATTAGGGTAAACACTTACGTCCAAATGCCTGCTTTTTATCGGCATGCCCACGGGTATCAGATTGCAGTTTATTGGATCCGGGAATGGCATTGCCGCATATATGTAAACCGATATCAATGCTACATTGCAGCTATTGTCAACCGTGTACTTCCAAATCTTAGTACTCATGCAACCACTGGGACAGTCTTCCCAGCCAAGCCTGAATTCATACCTGCTTACACTGTCTCTTTCGTAAGTTATCCAATTGTGATCACCAACATGATTTCCGGGATATACAAACTCCACACCCGGAAAACGGGCAATGCTATCTGCAAATGCAAAAGTATTTATGGCCTGGTCAGTCTCTATTGTGGCAATATTATTCATTATGGCGTGCGATGAAATGCAGCTGTAGTATGTTACACGAAAACCATACTTAGACATTAAACTATCGAGCGACGCATTTCCTGTTGATGTAAACAGCCCGGCCCAGGAATGCGTCCATGCAAACGAGGTATCTACCTTAACAAACATCGAGGTAATTATTTTGCCATTGGGAAATTCATGTATGCAATACGCTCTAAAGACTGAATCAGCCTGTATAAGTGAATCAGTATTACAGATGGCCGCAAGTCCTGCAAGAACCGTATCCTGATACCTCTGTGGTATCTTTATTAGCGCGGTATCCGGCGAATGGAGTGCGTATATGCGCTGCAATGCAAGGTCTTTCACATCATCTCTATACAAGGTTGCCAACTGTGGCAAAGGAGTGCAATCAGATGGCGTTTGCGCGTGCACCATACCTTGCAACAGTATTAAACTGATTAGAAATAAAATAGATGATTTCATATACCCGATTCAATATAAAGGTATGCAAAATCTATTTATCCTTACACTTCACATCTAAGCCTAATAGTAAATTTCTGGAACTTCCATACCGCTGATACTTAGAGGTGATCAAGTCAGCGAAGCAACTTACAAATCCGAATACATCGCCTCAATCTGCGCTGCATACTTCTGTGCTATCACCTTCCTTTTCATTTTAAGAGAGGGAGTTAGTTCGCCGGTATCAATAGTCCACTCTTCAGCAAGCAGGCAGAACTTCTTGATCTGTTCAGTATGATTAAAAAGTGGATTGTACTTATCTATTTGCTGTTGTATCAATTCATGCACCTGTGGCAATAGTATCACCTCTTTGTTACCTTCCGGCACACTCAGCTTAGGATAGTTGTCTCGCAGGTATTTCAGCACATTCGCAAAACCCGGTACCACCAACACACTCACAAATTTCCGAGCATCCCCTATTACAATGATCTGTTCAATATAAGGGCTCTCTTTCATCTTATTCTCCACCACCTGCGGGGCCACATACTTCCCGCCCGAAGTTTTGAATATCTCCTTCTTTCTGTCTGTAATTTTAAGGAACTTTTCTTCCTGCCATGCTCCTATATCACCCGTATGAAACCAGCCGTCCTTCATTGCCTCATCCGCAAGTTCAGGATGTTTATAATAACCCATCATCACATTCGGCCCTTTGATCAGTATCTCACCATCTTCAGCAATCTTCACCTGCACATTTTCTATCAACGTCCCCACACTACCCAACCTTCTGTTTTCCGATTCAAACCTGTTCACCGATACCACAGGTGAGGTTTCAGTAAGTCCGTAACCCTCCATGATCACTACATTGGCTGCAGTGAATATCCTGGCCAGCCTTTCCTGGCATGCCGCAGATCCTACTACTATGGCTTTCACCTTTCCGCCAAGTGCTGCTCGCCACTTGCTGAAGATAATAACATTAGCCAACCACAATTGCATCTGGTACCACAACGAACCCGGACGGGCATTGTCAAACCTTTTTCCCAACTCCAGCGCCCAAAAGAACAAAGCTCTTTTTATACCCTTCAACTCAAGTGCGGTAGCCATTATTTTTTCATACACTTTCTCCAGCAGCCTCGGCACCGTTGTGAACACAATCGGATTTACCTCTTTCAGATTAGCACCTATTGTGTCCATGCTCTCGGCATAATAAACCGATATCCCCGACTGCAGATATACATAGGTTACCATCCGCTCAAAAATGTGATTAAGCGGCAAAAAACTTAATGCCCTTCCACCCTCCTCCGCAAATGTAAAAGCAGGCATAGAATCCCGCACATTGCTCATTATGTTTGAGTGCGACAACATCACCCCTTTCGGATTACCTGTTGTACCCGATGTATAAATAATGGTAGCCAGCGTCTCAGGCTTGATTCTTGGCACCACAGACAGAGCCTGCCCATTATCCTTTGTCAAAAGCTCCTTCCAGTTCACCACGCCTTCAAGCGAATCAAAGGAATAGATATTTTTTAAAGTAGGCACATTAATGAAGGCCTCTTTAAAACGCTCATAAATTTCCTTATTGGCTACAAATACTATCCTCACCTCAGCTTCATTCATCACATATGCCATCTCACCGGTACTGATGGTTGGATACAAGGGCGTCAGCACAGCACCTGTGAGCTGCACTGCAATATCTGCAAATATCCACTCGGGCCGGTTGGGTGATATGATCGCAATCTTTTCCTGCTGGTTGGGTTCCAGCACCTGGTTGGCAATACCCAAGGTGAGCAGCCCTCCTGCAAGTCGGGTTGCTGTTTCCCATACCTCACTGCTGCTGTAGGTTCTCCAAACGCCATTCTCCTTGGCTGCCAGCATCGTGGCTTCGGGTGCAGTTTTGCTCCGCTGTTCTACTATTTCGAATAAGCGTGTGTTCATTGCTCGGTTATTTCCTCTATCGTACCATCAGGTACCTTGAATAAATATACGCAGAACTTCCAATGATTTACTTTTTTACAACTACTATCAAAGAATAGACCCCATTAATTTTCGAGTACTCACCAGTTAATTCTATGGTCACAGCGCCCGTTTGATACCTGTAACTCAAATCAGGATATTCGCTCAGCAGCTCCTCTTCGTTCTTTCTTGTGGTTAACTGATACCCGCTGTGCGGCAGACTATGGTCCAGATGTCCGGCATATTCCCTATAAAAATTACCAAACAAATTTTTCGACGTATCCTCATAAATAACCCCCTCATAACGCCATGCAGAATCATAGACTATACTGGCCGTTTTAACACCCGTAACGCCTCTCAATACGGTGTACGTGGTTACCGAATTCTCTGTCTCTAGCTCCTTCCCTTTTATACCCGCAAAATTGGTTTCAACCTGCGCTACTATAGCCATTAGCGTATTCGAAAAATTCTGATCAATATGCGAACTCTTGTTTTCCAGCAATGAGACACGATTCGTTTTGGCTGGTTCACGCATTTCGTCGTTTGGCTTCCTTCCCGACTGGCAATAGCCACTTGTGCCAATTATCAAACCTACGACCAATAAAATATACTTATTCATCATTCCCGCCGATCTTATTACCATAAAGGTAAAAAATCTATAACAATGCATTGAAGCATTGCTATAGATTTTAATCAATGTTTGTGTTTTACGAAAACTACGAAGCCGCTGCTTCAACCTCCGTTTCAGTCTCAGCCTCCAGTTCAAAGTATTTATTCTGGTCGTTTCTTACGCGCCAGTACTTACGTTTGCTTTTTAAAGTATTGCCCTTTATTTGGCCAGCATAATCTGCGAATTCATTCTCTATGGCCACATGAGTAAATGGCTTACCCATTAGCGACTGAATGGCTGGTGCTGTATCCCGGGAAGCCTTTTTCTCGTTATCGAGGTGCGCAACCATATTGTTTTTCTTATACCCCAGAAAACGAATAGGTGCAAAATGGTTCACACCGCCCACCTTATAAATGATCATCGAACGACCCTTCTTCACCAGATCCTGAGCAAATTGCTTCTCAGCCAGATTTTCTGAATGGAGGTACGTTTCAAAAGTTCTTATATTCTCGATCACCTGATCTGTACTCTCTACAAAATGTAGCATAAATTCCGTTTTAGTAAATGATAACTATGTAATTAATTTCGGCTCCGCTGAGACAGCTAAACCGTTACAAATTCTGATGATTAAAAAGTTGATACGGCTTCAAAACAAATTTCCGGCGAATTGTCTCCAATTCACTTTTCACCTGTATTCCCGTACATTTCTGGCTAAATACTGCCCCTGCTCAGCTTATTCAGCAAGGTCACATAGGCGTGTTTGGCACCTGCCGGCAATGCCTGGATGATAGTTGGCTCGATAGTTGGATAGGATCTCATATCGTTCCATTCAATTACTCCGTCCCACTTTTTCTGTAACTCAGGTGGTGTCATTTTCATGATCCGGTGAAACGACGAGTTGAATTTACTCTGTAACTCAGGTGTTATTGTCATAATTAAAAGATAACAGGTTGAAAATACCCCGGCACAAAACCTGTTGAACAATAGAAGCCCGATGGTGCTAATAAGGAGATGAATCAATTCAACTGTACCAGTATTCATGAAAGGTACCAATTATTCGGCACTTTCCGCCATAAAAGTTTCCCCGCACTTAAATAGCACATACAACCCTACCCTGTTATCACGCCTACTTTTTCTTCTTTTGCCCCCTGGTCTTTGGCTTCCCGTACTTGGCCATCATCTTATCTGAATGCCTGATCTTAACGTTCACTTTCTTGTTTTTGGCCAGCTTTTCATGAAACGCCGGACCCGATTCACCGATCTTCGGCAACCTGATCAAAGTCTCTCTCATCTTCACTTTCGGCTTTTCATCCTCTGTTAGCACATCAGATATTTCCAGATCATCCGGCAGCGAAACCTCAGGCACTTTGTAGCTCATCAAGCCCTCTATCTGCCCCATAAACTCCTGCTCTTTCTCTGTCACAAACGAAATAGCTATACCCTTCTTGTCTGCCCTGCCGGTTCTGCCTATGCGGTGTATATAAGCTTCCGGCACCTCCGGAATATCAAAATTGATCACGTGCGACACCTCGGCTATATCCAAACCCCTGGCCACAATATCTGTAGCAATAATAAACCTGTACTCCCCCGACTGAAACTTCTCTACAGCCTCAAAACGCTTGTTCTGCGACTTGTTGGAGTGTATCACACCCATTTTCTCCGTAAACGTCGGCTCCAGTTCATCCTGCAGCTGATCGGCCATAACCTTGGTGGCTACAAACACCAGCACACGGGTCATATCCTCGTTTGCGTTCAGCAGCAGTGTCAGCAGATTTACCTTCGTGTAAAAATTAGGCACATGGTACTGTTGTTGATTAATATTCTCCAGCGGCGTACCCGTAGGCGCTGCTTCTACCCTTTCCGGCGAAGTAAAATAGTCTTCTATCAGCTTTTCAACCTCCTCTGTAATAGTTGCCGAAAACATCAGATTCTGCCGTTTGGGGGGCAGTGCCTCCAGTATCTTCGTCAGTTGGCTCCTGAAACCCAGGTTCAGCATCTCATCCACCTCATCTATGATCAATCGTTTGATACTCTTCAGCCGCAAATAGCCATCCAGCACCAGATCTAGCAGCCTGCCGGGAGTAGCCACCACCACATCACAGCCATTCTCAATGGCCATTGCCTGTGGTTTCATATTTACCCCGCCATACACGCCTACTACCTCCATGGTCATATAGGCACTGAGCTTCTTTACTTCTTCTACCACCTGTATCACCAACTCACGCGTAGGCACAACTATCAGTATCTGAGGGATACGGTCCTTTGAATACGACCACATTTTCAGACAGGGCAGCAGATAGGCATAGGTTTTACCGGTACCCGTCTGCGCAATACCGCACACATCCCTACCCGACATGATCACCGAAAAGATCTTATGCTGAATCGTTGTTGGGTACACCAGCCCCAGGTCATCCAGTGCAGACAAAAGTGGCTTACTCAGATTCAGATCGGTAAATTGTATTCTGTTCATATCTCTGCGAAGATAGTGCAAACTGAAAGGACGCACATTTACCCTCCTACTCCTCCCCGCTTTGCTTACTAAATAACCACCCTTTTCATTGTATTCGTTACATTTGGGTAATATTTGATCATTTCACTATGGTGTTGTCATTGCAGGGCCTGATACCTATTCCGCTTAGGGAAAAGGTAATGGCTGGAAAAAGCAGTATCTGGAACAATTCCTGCGTTTTCAAAAAAGGGGAATCCGTGTTTGTACAGGCGCCATCGGGCACTGGTAAAACCACGCTCATCCATATACTCTACGGCATCCGCACCGACTACGAAGGCACTGTAAAATGGGGCGATGCCACATTAAACACACTCCCAACCAACTCACTCGCCAATCTCCGCAAAGACAATATCAGCGTTATATTTCAGGATCTGCGCTTATTTCCCGAACTCACCACCCTCGAAAATCTGGAAGCAAAGCGCAGGCTCACCAATACCGTTACCGAAGCTCAGGTACTTGAATGGCTTGCCCGGCTCGGCATTAAAGAAAAGGCACAGTCGCTTGGACGAACCCTTTCCTACGGAGAGCAGCAGCGTGTGGCGATCGTCAGGGCTTTGCTGCAGCCCTTCAACTGGCTGCTGATGGACGAACCATTCAGCCACCTCGACAAAGCCAACACCGCCCGTGCCATAGAACTGATAGCCGAGGTAGTACAACAACGAAACGCCGGCATGATACTTGCCGACCTCGACGAAAACAATTTCTTCCCTTACTCTCAAACCGTGATTCTGTGAGCGATAAGACCCGGAAGGATATACTGAACAAACTGCTGCTCCGCACCCAAAACAAATCGAGGTTGTGGGCCGCCCTGGTGGCGCTGTGCGTTGGCTCCACCATGCTGCTTGTATCAGTGCTCATCTGGTGGAATTTCCGCGAGCTATTGTATGGCAATAACGAAAATGAATCCATTGCCAGCACCTACCTGATAGTGGGTAAGAAGGTCACCGACCAGAACATGGGCATGGCAAACGCTACCATATTTACACCCGCAGAGATCGACGAACTGAAGCACGCTCCCCAGGTGCAGGATGTGGGCGTAATCTCCTCCAACCATTTCTCTGTATACGCATCTATGGGCGGCAAACTTGCTTTTGCTACCGACATGCCGCTGGAGTGTGTGCCAGACAAGTTCATAGACAATATGCCCGATGCCTGGAAGTGGGAACCCGGCAACCCCAACCTGCCCATCATAGTATCGTCGCAGTTTCTTGATATTTATAATTACGTTTTCGCACCCAGCCAGGGACTGCCGCAGCTGTCGCAGTCGTCGGTTAAGAATATTGCGCTCAACCTCGAGGTCGGGTCTGATGGCAATAAGGAGCGGTTCACAGCGCACGTGGTGGGCTTCTCAGACCGCATTGGCTCTGTGCTGGCACCCAAGTCTTTCATCGATTATGGCAACCAGAAATTCGGCAGGCCCGGCTCTACTGATGCCGTATCCCAGCTGATCATTAAAGCCAAAGACCCCTCCGATCTTAAGTTTACCGGCTACCTCAAAGCTCACGACTACTCCACCAATTCCGAGAACCTCAGGTGGAGCCGTATCCGATCGGTTGTAGAGGTGGTAACCAGCGCCACCGGCCTGCTGGCACTGCTGCTCATGGGCATTGGCACATTGGTATTTATCCTGTTCATAGAGCTGACCATTGCCCACGCCCGCAGTTCGCTCACACTACTTTTAGAGATCGGCTATAGCCCTAAGTACCTCAGCGGTTTTATGATTGCGCGATTCATGCCCATGGTCATAGTTACTATACTGCTGTCTATGGGTATTACCTGTGCTGTGCAGGTGGCGGCATCCATAGCCATTAAAGCCGAAGGGCTCTCACTGGCACCATTGCCCGGCTGGCCTGTTTGGGTGGCACTGCTCATCAACCTGGCACTGCTGGCGGTACTCATCAGCCGGTCCATCAGTAAAGCCATCAATAAATAAAGGCAATGAACTTTTAGAAATCAAACTTTTCGTTGCGGTACCTGAAGAAATACAGCACGTTGAAAAACACTGCGATCAGGATAAACCAGAACATGATCGAGAAGATATCCCACCTGAACGCAAACCTCTTTATAGACCCCATATCTGTAAGGTAGGCATAGCCATCGTAGTAGTCTTTGTGGTGCAGCAGATACGTAAAACTGATACTGAAGAAGATGACCGCAAACAGAATATTGAACAACTGAAACAATGCGTAGTTCCTATCGCCGCGCCAGAAAAACTGACTCATGGTGATCAGCGATGAAAAAAACAGCATGAAATTAAAGTAGGATATCAATTTAGCCATCATGGGTGCCGAAATACCCTGTGGCCCTTCCATGAAGTAATTAATTGTAAATAAAAGTAATAGAATTGCTAAAATAAAATATCTCATAGGTTCGTCTTAAAATCTCTGCGAATATACATTCGATATTCAAAAAATATAAGAGTTTTTTTGTTAACGTTATTTTAATGCACGTTCCCACTTCGATACAATCACTGTGGCAACACTGTTACCTATCACGTTCATGGCCGACCTGCCCATATCCAGCAGCGG
>CAIKOJ010000163.1 GCA_903829015.1 uncultured Bacteroidota bacterium | reverse complement strand
GCCCTGCAAGAAAGAGATCAAAAACGTATCGCTTAAGTTAAAGGACTGGAAAAAAGAAGCCGACTTTAATTATATGACGGTATCAATTGACGAGGCCCGCGCCGAAGGTCTGGCACGTACGTATGCCAAAGCTCAGGGCTGGGATTTCCCTTATTTTATAGACGGCAATGCTGATTTGAAACGCTCATTGAATTTCCAGTCGGTGCCTTATACTATGATCATCGACAAGAACGGTAAAATTGCCTTTACGCATACCGGCTATCAGGAAGGTGGCGAGGCTGAGGTTTTTGAAAAGATCAAAGAACTTTCGAAAAAATAGTAAACGATAAAATTTATTTGTTAAAGAATTGTCCCGGGCTAGCCCGGGATTTTTTATGCCCGGCCGGAAGCAAAACTGCGGAAAATCTTCCGGTTGCTTCCGGCACCGGAAGAACCAGAAACGGTGTAATTATTTGATCTTCAATTAATTGCACCTGTACTTCCGGTTTTGGGTATTTTTCCGGTGGGAGGAATGTCTGAACCGATCAGGATTTAAGGATTTGTAGATTTCCATGATTGTATCGTCTGGATGTCTCGAACTGATTTCCCGTATTGCAACGAATATAATTTCATCAAATTTTCCCATTTTTTATCATAAAGTACCTGTTTTTGATAAATGGTTGAATATCAAATAAATGCACCCAAATTGTGGATAAGTATTTCCCAAAAAGTTCCCATTTGGGAAAATAACCCCCACCCGCCGCGGCGAGAGGTTACATTAAATTATTCGTAATTTCTTTTTCAAAAATTCCCCAGGTGAGGAATAAATTGTTGCGTTTTGTCTAAAGCATTGATTATCAATTTAAATTGTTCGAAATGTGGATAAGAATACCCCAAAAATGCCCCACTTCCGCCACAGGTATCTGAACCACTGATTGACCTGATTTTGCATATTTCACTGAAAGTTTTGTAAACATCGCAGGCTTATGGGCACACCAATATAAAATTACCAAGGCAACACGAAACCGCAAAATTGAAAATCTATGACGGGACGGTATTGGCCTATGATGGGACGTATGCGGCCTGTCATAGAAAAAATTGCAGGAAACAAGTTACTAAACGGAGATAACGCTGACTTGCTTTCACCTAGAGTTTCTTTTTTTTGGCGGCGGCGGTGTTGATTTAGGCGGTGCCGATGACTACTTTATATCGCCTATTAACGCATTTATGATAACTTCCACGTCGAATATTTCCTCCTCATTATTATATGGGAATTCTGTTTCGATACCGTTGGTATTGTATTTACTCAATACTGCGTTTCTTAATTCAGGCTCTAACGTGGGCGCATTAGCCATGATATTTGTATGCATTTCGTAACCAAACTGTGAAGGCACATTTGCAATCCAGCATACTACTGAAGACATGCCCAATGCAGCAGCTACGTGCTGCCCAAAGCTATCTATGAATAATCTCTTATCGCTTAGTGCTATTAATACCGCCAACTGTCGGAAAGTAGCATCAACAGGGTATACATTATTTAATTGCGGCTGGTCTTTTCTTTTAATCTGCACCACATTATGTGTGGCAGCAAACTGATCTACTATTTTTTGCGCAGTTGAAAATGGCAAATCTCTTGACCACGAATATTTATCGGTCTGGTTTGGCATGCCGCCGTTGGTTTGAATAACAAAGATCGGCTTGGGCGATGCAAACATACCTGCGAAAGAGCTTTTCTCTTTGTGGTTGATGAATAATTCCGGCAACTCACCGTTGTACTTAATACCGTTCATCTCGCACCACACTTTTATAAGATGACCACGGCGTTGAATAAAATCTGTGTGCAGGTACGGCTCTTGCATAAAGAACTGAGTATCGGGCTGCTCATCAATGTGATCTTTATAAAAGTAGCTTAGTTCGTTGTGCTTGATAACTTTGAATATACGACGATTGCCCTCGAAAACCTCGGGATAGCCTGTGATTACTATAATCTTACTATCAGGGTGCTGTGTTTTAATAGCTTTGCAAACGGCGGTGGCCATGACACTTTTTCCAATGCCACCATTGATCTGAAATACAATTTTCATAAAGTTTTTTTTAAACGGAAAGGAATCAAAACGTTAGGCTTATTCTCTAACAAATCGCTTAATCGTTTTTTGTCCTTCGTTACCTGTTAGTTGCAGAACATACATACCCGGCGTAAGGTCTCGAATGCTAACTGTGTTGTCATTTACCGACAGCCAACCTGACTTTACTTCCCTACCGACAAAGTCATATAGCTTATACGCAGCATTCTGCTTTAGGTTTTCTACATTCAATTCATTATTAGCAGGATTTGGGTAAATGTTGATCATCTGCTCCCCAGTAATTGTTGCCTCTCCTAAATAAGTACAAGGAGGGAGATTATAGGTTATTTTACGTATAACGTGATTTTGAGCATCCATTATTATTAGGTTATTACATGCATCCATTGCAATTCCCCGTGGATAGTTAAGTTGAGCCGAAGTTGCAGGATTACCGTCGCCACTGTATCCAGGTGTGTTATTTCCTGCAATAGTAATAATTACATTGGACGTATTTACTTTGCGAATCGTATTATTATATTCTTCCGAAATATAGAAGTTACCAGAATTATCTGCTATAACATCTACTGCCGCTAAAAGTGAAGCCGCGGTTGCAGGACCTCCATCCCCAGAATAACCACCCAATCCCGAGCCAGCAGCTCTAGTAATTATGCCAGTCGCTAAATTAATTTTTCTGACCGCATTAGTCTGCGCAACATATAAATTATCGAATTTATCTATAAAAACCCTTTCAAGCCCCGCTAGTTGTGCACTGGTTGCAGGACCACCATCTCCACTAGTGCCAGATGCTCCCATGCCAGCTACCGTAGTTATAATACCATTGGTGTCAATCTTTCGTATTCTATAATTCCCTGCGTCTGCAAAAAACAGATTTCCCTTTCGATCAAAAGCAATTGCCCAAGGTTGAAATAAATGTGCAATATTGGCTTGCCCTCCATCACCCCCGAAACCTGCAACGCCATCGCCAGCGTAGGTAGTAATGATTCCAGTTACTTTGTCGACTCTTCTAATTCTATTATTACTTATATCTGGGATAAATAAGTTACCTGCCTTATCAAATGCCATACAACCAGGCAAACTGATTTCGGCGGCCGTTGCTTGTCCTCCATCACCACTGAATCCAGATGTACCGTTTCCTACTATCGTAGTGATAATGCCATAAGTTGATATTTTCCTTATTTTAAATAAGTTTGAGCCGAAATAATAGTTACCACTATCGTCAAGAACGATATAACTTGGGAATCCAATTGAAGCGTCCGTCGCTGGAATACCTTCAGCAATAGAGCCTCCTCTTGTTTTACCGGCAATTGTCGTAATTAATTGCGCATCGACGTAAACCGAGCAAAAAACAAACACAAATAACAGCACTGCTTTCATAACAGAAAATTAACAAAAAAATCAGACGATATATAACACTTTTGCTAAGGGAACGCCTGCGGCTCCATAATATACTGTACCAGCAGGTAGGGCAGGTATCGCTGCAAATGGGCCCGGAATACCATTTGCCCATAGACCATTAATATGCAGTGAGTTAGGATTTCCAACAACACCGGCGTTAAGTACGATACCACTGCCTGCAATATGTGCATTCGGAAAGCCAGCAGGAATTGTATTGCCTGAGCCACCAAGTATAGAAGAGCAACTACTATTAATAATATTATTTAAGCCACCACCAATTACCCCGTAGTCGGCTGCGCTGCCGGGCGTACCAAAAACTTTATTTAACTCACCACCACCAATAAAACTTTTATTTTGGGCGCTGTCTAAACTGCCTATCAGGTTGCTGAGTCCGCCGCCAATAAAACTATTATTGGAAACATAAAAGATCTGATTGTCCCTGCCACCGAAAACGCCATTGTAACTTGATTGATAAATACAATTGCACAAGCCGCCTGCTAAGGCATTATAGATGGTTTCATCATGAATTAAATTACAGCCGCCACCGCCTATAAACGCATAGCACGATACTCCGTGAACACCTCCCGTGGTACTATTGCAGCAACCACCGGCAATACTTGTATAATCGCCACAAATAGAATTAATATTACCGCTGCCAATAAAACTTGCAAATGTGTTAGTATGGATTGAGTTGGCTGAACCACCGCCAATAACGCCATATTCCGACTCTATGAGATTTGCATGACCACCACCAATAAAACTACATTTACTGTTTGTCAATATCCGGTTTTCATAACCAGCAACGATGGCACTGTCAGTTGAACAAATGTTGTTGTAGTGTCCACTACCAATAAAGCTATAAGAAGTATCAGCATGAATGCCATTATTGTTGCCATTTCCTATAAAACTATAAGAAGTATTTTCAAAAATACTGTTGCTGCTGCCATTTCCAATAAAATCGAAAATCGAAACTTGGTTGGGCGGCGAAGATAATATAGTGTTAGCACTGCCACCACTAATAAATGAATGATGAGCAAATACACAATTATACGTTCCGTTTACAACAGTAGTATAACAATAGCCCAGAGGGTTAGCGCCTGTAGACGTTGGGTCTGATGCGCAATTAAAATTCCCATTTATAACAGATGTAAAGCAAGCGGCTGCTCCTGTGGCACCTACCGCTGGTCCATATGCACAGTTATCACTACCTCCTAAAATGCTATTAAAAATACCAGAGGTAATATTATTGCATCCGTTGAGAATAGTATTATACGTTCCGTTTGCGCCTGTAAAAGTATTGATGGTGTTTGTATCCCCCATCAGAATTACAGAGAGATCTGAGTTATTTAAATTGGTAGGCACTAATGCCGGTATACCTCCTAAGATGGCCGAGCAGTTGGCAGTAGCCGCAAGGATACCAACATTCCAGCCAGTGCCAAAAGAATCATGGCGCAATGTTTGACCGGCAACGGGATCGCAAAATGTATTAAATGAAGCGGGCATAAAAAAGATTTAAAAGGTAAGGAATAGTATTCACACTAATAAAGTTAATAAGAATATTTACAATTTAAGTGAAAATTATGCATATATTTATTTATGCTGTGTAATTGGTATTGAATTTATCAAACTTTGAAGATAGTTGGGGACGAGCGATAAAATAACCTTCCAAATTTACTTATAACCCTTATCAATCTTTCCCAAAATAGTCTCTGCGGCATTTTTATAACTATAGCGAGCGAGCAATGCGTCTAGCTGTTCGGGAGCTATTGGTGGGATATTTGTGAGATCGTTGATAGCGGCTGTGATACTATCCAGATCAAGGGGATCACAAAAGGATACTGCTCCGGTAAACAATTCGCGGTAAACGGGGATATCTGAGCAAATAACTTTACAACGGTTAAACAAACCTTCGAGAATGGGTATGCCAAAGCCTTCGTAGAGCGAAAGAGAAACCAGCACTTCTGCTCTTTGATACATAGCTATAAGATCTGGCTCAGTGAGTGTGGAGTAAATTTTAATATTGGTGTGCTCCAGGGTTTCCTCATCTATGCCTGCATCTTTGAATACTTTGTTTTTATCGCCCACCAGCACAAGGCAATACTCCTTGTTGTATTTGCTATCAAGATAACCGGCAACGAGATTGGGGTGATTTTTGCGGATGTTAAATGTACCCACCGATAAGATGATCTTTTCCTTAGTTGAGATTTTCCCTGCCGCAGCCTCCAACATGTTTTGGGAGATACCATTGAAGGTTACTGAAATTTTGGACGGTGGCAGATCATAGCATTTTACCAGCTCGTTTTTAATAGTGTTGCTTACCGTAAAAATATGCCGGCTGCGGTAAGCCAACCGGGGAATGAGTATATTGTACCACATAGAGAACTTGCGGGAGTTCCATTCGGGATGATGGTAAAAAGCAAGATCGTGGATGGTGACATAATTATTACTGTAGAAAACCGGACCAGTATTGGCGAGGTTAAGCAATGGTGGGAATTTCTGCTTTGCCAGGTACAAAGGCAGATCGATCTGCTCCCATAAATGACCGCCGCGGCTGCCTATTATTTTTACGTTAAGTTCTTTTGCAATATCATGATGAATTATGTGGGGCGGAGCGACGAATTCGGCCTCATGGTATAACTTTTTAATTTGTCTGCTACATTCAATTCCATACCTTTGCACACCTGAGACAGGCTGGGTTAAAAAACGTGCGTTTACAAATATTTTCATTTTAATGGTACCGGTAATTAATTACTGGTGCAAAGTATCAACAAAATCCACAAGGTGCAAAATATCACACGTATATACGCTTTAAGTAAACGAAACGTAATATTAAGATACAAAAATTCACTTATAGGATTTTTCTGGGGGTTTATTAAGCCTTTACTTTACCTGCTGATCTTCATTGTAATTTTCGCCGATAATTCAGGAATTGCCAACTATCCGCTGTTTGTAACATCTGGTCTGATACTTTGGTTTTTCTTCTCAAATGCTACCAGCCAGTCGGTGGGGAGCGTGGTAGGCTCGGCGGGGCTGATCAAATCGTTGAATATTCCTGCTTACTATTTCCCGCTTTCTGAGATTTTAAGTGAGCTGTTTAACTTATTACTTACCCTTGCAGTTTTTCTGTTGATCATGCAGTGGTTTGGCATTGTTAATTCGGCGAAGATGCTGCTGATAGTGCCGTGTATACTGCTGTTTACTATTTTCTCGCTCGGGCTGAGCCTATTCCTTTGCAGCATCAATGTATTTTTTAAAGACATTGGTATCATATGGGGTACTATACAGCCGGCATTGTTCTTCCTGACGCCAATAGCTTATCCGGAAAATCAGATCAGGCGGTATAAGGCGATAGTTGAGTACAACCCTATCTATTACTTCCTGAAACTGGGCCGTACAATTTTTTACGAACCGACTGCACCACCTATGCAGGCATGGATCAACTGCGTGATCATTGCGATATCGATGTATGCTGTAGGGCATTTTGTTTTTTACAGATTGAAGAACCAATTTATTTCAGCAATATAACCCTGATGGATCAAGATCTCATTATTAAAGTAGACCATGTGCATGTCAGTTTCTGGCAGAACAATGTAGGTGTGTATACGCTGAAGGATCTTATTACGCAAAGGAAACGCCCGTTTAAATCAAAAACGATACTTAACGATATTTCTGTAGAGGTAAGACGGGGTGAGAGCCTGGGTATAGTGGGCAGGAACGGATCGGGAAAAAGTACACTGCTAAGAACAATTGCTGGAATCATAAAACCAGATGGCGGCTCGGTGACGGTTAATGGTACATTTGCGCCTATATTGGCCATAGGTGCGGGATTGGAGTCTGAACTTACAGGCTACGAGAATATCAAGCTTTTACTGGCTTTATATGGTACTGCGCGAAAAAACACCAATGCAATAGACAATATACGCGAGTTCTCGGAGCTGAGCGACGAAGTGCTGCGGAGCCCGGTAAAACAATATTCATCGGGCATGGTGGCGCGACTGGCGTTCTCTATTTCGCTGGCCAACGACTCTGATATCCTTATCATAGACGAGGTGATGGCGGTGGGCGATCAGGGGTTTCAGTCGAAATGCAAGGAAAAGATATACCAGATGAAAAATCAGGGTAAAACGATTTTGTTCGTATCTCACTTTCCGGAGGACGTGGCCAAAATATGCAACAAAGCCATACTGCTGGAAAAAGGCGAAGTAATACATGCCGGCGATTCGCAGGAAATATGTAGCAAGTACAACCAGTTATTCTAGTACGGCTACCGCTATCTGATACCATTTTATTAGCCTATTTTTATTTCCGACTGATCGCTTCCTAAGGGAATGAAAAAAAATACATCTAAGATATTAGCACCAGGGCAAAGCAAACTGAAGAGTTTGCTGCAGTTTGCTTCGTTTGCGTTTACAGCACCGGGCCTGAAGCTGATCATTCGAAAAACTAAACAGGCGCTCTTAAAAAAACAGCCGGTAGATTACCCGAAATGGATTGCCGCAAAGACCCAACCCGAAAGGCTGCAAAAAATCTATGCACAAAACCAGCCGCTGCTGGTGCAAAAGCCAAAGATTAGTGTCGTTATTGTGCTGTCGGTACCCAACCTACAGCACCTAAAAGAAACTATTAATTCAGTGACCCAACAACTTTACCCGAATTGGGAACTGGTTATTGTGAGTAACGGAAATGTAGCCGCGGCTATAACAAGCCTGCTGGATGAATCAGTCAAACACAACACGCAAATAACAGTAGTAACCAACGACACCGACACTTCACTTGCCGCCAAATACAATACTGGTATGGCAAAAGCAAACGGAGATTTCATTCTGGTTGCAGAAGAAGATACATTGCTAACCAATAATTGTCTGGCGGAATTTGTATTATATGTGGATCAACACCCAACAACAGAGATCGTATATTCCGACGACGACACTATTACTCAGAATGGAATCTTCGCGAACCCGAATTTCAAGCCAGGCTGGTCGCCAGACACTTTACTGTCTAGGAACTATATTGGGACGCAGTATTTTATAAAAATGGAATTGCTTGAGCGGGTTGGTGCTGTGAGGGATGGATATAACGGCAGCGAATCGTATGATTTGCTACTGAGGACTACGGAACAAACCAATATTGCAGGCCGCATACCTCATGTTTTGTTTCATAAAAGAATCAAACCGGTCAATGAAACAACCTCCATCAAGGCTATTAGCGATGCATTAGTGCGCAGAGGCATGCCGGCTACATTAAAACCGGTTGATGGCTGCCCAGACTGCTGCGACATACAATATGAGATCAAGGCGTTTGAAAAAGTCAGTGTAATCATACCTACAAAAGACAGGGCTAGCTTGTTGAAGATCGCCATTGAATCGATCATGCAGAAAACAACCTACCTTGATTTTGAGATCATAGTGCTGAACAACAACAGTGTTGAAAATGAATTCTTCGAGCTGATGAATCAGTACCAACAACTTTATCCAGGTCAGTTCAAGTGCATAGACGCAGACATCCCTTTTAATTTTGCGAAGCTGATGAATATGGGTGTGGCTGCATGTACCGGCAAATTTGTTGTTTTCTGCAACAACGATATTGAAGTGATCCACCCCGACTGGATGACACAAATGGTGCAATACGCGCAGCACAAAAATACAGGCGCTGTAGGGGTGAAGCTACTCTACCCTAACGACACAATACAACATGCGGGTATAGTGCTGGGCATCAACGGCGATGCCGGACATGCTTTCATTAACTTACCTGCAGACAGCAAGGGATATCAAAACAACCTGGCAACTGCCACAAACTATGCCGCAGTTACAGGCGCATGCCTGATGTGCCGTAAAGAACTGTGTCTGGAAGCGGGAGGTATGGACGAGGCACTTGAGATAGAGTACAACGATCTAGATCTTTGCCTGAAATTCCTGAAGATGGGGCATTACAATATTTGCCTGCCAGTTGCTGCCATGTACCACCACGAGTCGGTAAGCAGGGGGCACCCTTTCAGGAACAGAAAGTCGTGGAGGCAACATGAAAAAGAATTTACTATCTTTAAAAACCGGTGGCAGCATTATATAAATGATGATCCGTTTTATAATCCTAATCTGACTTTGGAGGCAACAGACTTCAGTATCAAATCAGGTAGTTAATAAAAAATTATGCGTAACAACAAAGCACATTGGATAGCGTTCGGTTTAATATCCGTAATGTGCCTTATCATTTATAAAAATTACCTCACCGGCCTGCTTGCCTATCTGTTTTACGATATCAGCAGCGATGGGTTTTACCTTGCCTACCCTTCTTTTTGTAATCTCACAGAATACATTCAGCATACAGGCGTACCCAGATGGTCGTTTAAGATGGGGATGGGACAGAATTTATTCCCGTTCATTCTGCGGGACCCTTTTAATATTATCTTGTATCTGGGCGGCAAGGATAGAATAGCATCATTATTGATATACGCAGAGGTTATCAAAATAGTGTTGGCTGGGGTAATATTCAGCAGGTATCTGAAAGTACTGCAGTTCTCAGACTATGTTTGTGTGACCGGAGCACTGATGTTCTCGTTCTGTGGTTTTATGACAGAGGGCAGCCCGTTCTTTGTGTTTACTTTCGAGGCATTCAATTTCGCACTGTTGCTATTGGCGTTCGAATTGCTCTTCATGCGCAACAAGTGGTACCTTTTCCCGTTTGCCATATTTCTTTACTGCATTTCCATGCCGTTCAATCTGTATTTGTATGGATTGTTCCTGGGCTTATACGCGGCATTCAGGTTTATGCAGACCAGCGAATTCGATCTGCGGAAACTTGGCATTCTATACCTTAAGATGCTTGGATTATCGGTCATTGGCATTTTGCTATCAGGGCCTATGTTCCTTGAAATAACCGCACAGTTGTTCAGTAGTACCCGTGGCAACAACCTGAGCCAACTCACCAGTAGCTTATCGACGGCTTCTGTGTTTAGTTTGCCGGGCAAACTCGAGGCTGGCACCTATTTAATGCGTTTCTTTTCAAACGACCTGTTGGGAGCAGGTAGCAATTATAAAGGCTGGGCAAACATACTGGAGGCACCTTTACTCTATTGCAGCCTACCCTGCTTGCTATTGTTGCCGCAAACATTTGGCGCGCTTACAAAACGAACCCGTTTTGTTTTTATTACCTTTCTGGCACTTTGGCTAATTGCACTGGTATTTCCATGGTTCAGACATGCTTATTGGTTATTTCTGGGCGATTACTTCCGAGCATTTTCATTTTTCATTGCATTTGTTTTTATCCTGTACTCGTTATATTCGCTCGAAAACATTCTACAAGCCGGGCGGATAAACAAACCGCTACTTATAGGCACTGTTGGAGTGCTGCTTGCGATACTGTTCGTTCCGCTGTTCTTCGAACCTTCGATAGTTAATAAGCCAATACAGGTTTTTACTGCTGCCATGCTGGTGATATACACCATAGTGCTGGCTCTGGCCGATGTAAAAAAGATACAGCTGCCGGTAAGGTATCTGTTCTTTATCCTGCTGCTTTGTGAGCTCACATATACCGGATGGTACACCGCCAATAAAAAAGATGCATTCGGGATGCAATGGCTAAGAGAGAATAAAGTGCTGTACAATGACTATTCGAAAGACGCGGTAGAATATGCACAGGCAAACGACCATTCGTTCTACCGGATAGACCGCTATATAGCACCGGGATCTTCCCGCCGCACATCGCTGAATTTCAGTTTGGCGCAGGGATGCAACGGAACATCCGGCTACAACTCATTTAACCAGAAGAATTATGTAGGGCATCTGCAATTTATGGGTATTGCCGATAAAAACAACTGGGAAGAAGGACAATGGGCGCAGGGCCTCAGAGACAACCCTCTGCTGGAAGTTCAAAACAGGGTCAAGTATTTTATCAATCTAAAGAACGTTAAACCAAACTGGCCTGATCTGTGGGATTCGGTGGCCACGTTCGACCAGCTGACTCTTTATAAAAACAAGATGGTGCTGCCATTCGGGTACACGTACGACCATGTAATCAAGGAGGGAGAACTGAATGCGATATCGCCCGGCAGAAGACAGTACATAACCATGCAGGCAGCGGTGATAAGGGATGCAGATGCGAACAAGATCACGGACATAGCTGCATTTAAACCTGATGACACAGCAAAAGGAAATTATGACATTAATACATTGACGGAACAGCGTAACAAATTGAGTGCAGATACGCTGAGCCTTGAAGGCTTCAGCGATAATGAATTCACCGGCAACATAAGTCTTAACACCAATAAGATCATGTACCTCACCATACCATTCGATGACGGATGGCATGCACTGGTAGATGGTAAGGAGCAAGAAAAACTATTGATCAATGGTGGCATGACAGGTATATTCCTTGAAAAAGGAAAACACCACGTAAGTGCTATTTACAAAGTACAATACAAGTTTGTGGGATTGGTGATGAGTGTGGTCGGGATCGCGATCTGCCTTGTTTTATACCTTTACCTTCGCAAATTCAGGAAAAATAAAAACAACAAAATCGATTACGGTAAGTATATGAATAATGTAAAAGCACAAAAAATTGCCGCATTCATATGTACGCCGCTGATCATCTACTTCTATTTTTTGCAGTGGAAAAACGTATCAATTCATGACGACGATCTCAATGTTCTGAGGAGCTACGAAGCCTGCTATGGATTTCTTGGTAAAATAAATCTGGCAGTATCTGATGGTATCTTTCGCCCATTGCAAGGACTTGCCATTTTCATTTTAAAGGAAACATTCCATTACAACCTCGGCGCCTATTATCTTTTCAATGTGGCTATTCAAAGTATCAACACACTGTTGCTTGCAAGAATATTAAACCTGTTTCTTAAGTCGCCCTACATATCACTAGTCCTCAGTTTCACCTTCGGACTATCGAGATTATGTTACTACAACATGACTCAGTTATATGGTGGTGGCGCGCTGGAAGGACTTGCGATGATCTTCTTTCTGCTCTTTTTACATTCTCTGCTATTTGCCCTGCTTACGAATAAAGAGGCACCTGGCGAATCAAAGAAACAAATACTCTACAGCCTGCTTTTTGCTAATCTGTGCATTTATACCCATGAGCGGTACCTTATTTTATTCCCCTTCCTTATTCTTGTAATTCTGTTCGCTCCAACAATTCGAGCACTTTCAAAGAGAGCAAAAACAACCCTGATCTTGTTATCCGCCGGTTCCTTCTGCCTGCCACTCCTTATCAGGCAATATGTTCTTTCGATCCCTATATTTATGGGCACCGGATATACGAGCATAAAAATTTCCCTACCAAGTGTGTTTGAATTTTTTCGCAACGCATTGTTTTCCATCTTTCAGGTCAATCCAGGGCCTGAATACCTTACGGGCATAACTTTCGCTTCACTTTCATTTATAGAGAAAGGCGTAATTGTAGGGTTATTGGGCGCAATTC
>CAIKOJ010000162.1 GCA_903829015.1 uncultured Bacteroidota bacterium | reverse complement strand
TTCACACTAATTGGCAGTGGCATCCTGCTTGCTGTAATAATTTTTATTGCACGCGAGCGAAAAAGATCAGAAATACTGCTGCTGAACATTCTGCCCGAAAAAATAGCTGAGCGATTAAAAAAGAAAGAACATCCTATTGCCGACTACTTCGATCATGCATCTATTCTCTTTATCGACATGGCAGGTTTCACCATGTTCTCAAATAGCCGCAACCCCAAAGAAGTTGTAAACATGCTCAATCATGTATTCACTATATTCGACGGGATAGCTGAAAAATATGGTTTAGAAAAAATCAAAACTATAGGCGACTGCTATATGGCAGTAAGTGGTCTGCCCGAACCTAATCCGCACCATGCCGAGACTGCGGCAAAAATGGCACTCGAAATTAAAAAACAAATGAAGGGCTTCACCGCACCCGATGGCACATCTATCGAATTCAGGATCGGACTAGACTGCGGCCCGGTAGTTGCCGGTGTTATTGGCCGCAGAAAATTCATTTATGATCTATGGGGCGACACAGTAAACACTGCCAGCCGAATGGAATCAACGGGCAAGGCCGGTGAGATTCACTGCACCGACCGTTTCAAACAGGTGCTCGAAGACAAACATAATTTTATCAGCCGGGGGCAGATTGAGATCAAAGGAAAGGGCTTGATGGAAACATGGCTGATGGTCGACTAGAGAATTCCTCTAAAATAAAGCAGTAGGCAATCCGTCAAGGCTGACCCGGTTTTTATCCTTTTTATATTGCTCCAGTCCTTCGTAACCCTTCTTATCCTCCCACTTCTGAGCATGTTCACGTTCGCCGGCATAATCATACAACGGCACGCTATAACCACACGAATTTTGCACCAGGTATATATCTGCCATTATGATCTGCCTGTTCGATAGCCTCACCGGAAACAATGCCGACAACTCGGCCCACCGCTCATCTGTTGGCAGAATGGTCTCGCCTTTACCGTAAAGCCGCAGAATGTTGGGAGGTCCTTCAAATGAGCAAAACATAAAGGTGATCCTACCATTTTCCAGCAAATGAGCCGACGTTTCATTGCCGCTACCTACCCGGTCCATATATATTACCCTGTTCGGCGACAATACCCGGAAACTATCTGACCCCTTCGGAGATAGATTTATATGCCCATCCTTCTGTAAAGGCGCGCTGGCAACAAAAAACATTTTCTGCTTGCCAATAAATGTCAGCTCCTGGTCGCGAATATTATCATGAAAACTCATAGCAGAAGTTTTAGCCTTTTGTGAGGCAAAGGTAGGCAACATTGGTTGTTTAATTTCCGGCATTGATACCTGCAGAGCATCGCTCGGTTGCGCTATACTTCGCATTTTCCTTGCAAACCAAACCAATTCCTAAAATTGCAATTAATACACATATCAAAGCACATTTTCCCGATTATGGCGCTTTTTAACTGCCTTCTGGTTACCACTTATCAATTGCATTGATTACTTTAGCAGTCCAAAAATTGTTGAATGAAATTGCTTGAAAATAAAACAGCACTCATCACCGGAGCCAGCAGGGGCATTGGTGAAGGTATCGCATTGAAATTCGCTGAACATGGTGCCAACATTGCTTTCACCTACCTATCTTCTGATGAAAAAGCAAAAGCTTTGGAAGCCCGGCTGGAAGGTATGGGAGTTAAAGCAAAAGGATATAAGAGCGACGCCGGTATTTATGCCGCTGCCGAACAGCTAACAAATGAAGTGGTAAAGGAATTCGGCGCTATTGATGTTTGTGTAAACAATGCGGGTATCAGCAGAGATAATTTGTTGCTTCGCCTTACTCAGGAACAATGGGATGAGGTGATGCAGGCAAACCTGAAAAGCGTTTATAACTTAACAAAACAGGTCATCAGACCAATGATGAAAGCCCGTTCAGGTAGCATCATCAATCTGAGCTCAATAGTTGGGGTAAAGGGCAACGGCGGGCAAAGTGCCTATGCCGCCAGTAAAGCCGGTATTATAGGTTTCACTAAAAGCATTGCCCAGGAAATTGGCAGCAGGAATATCAGATGCAATGCCATTGCACCCGGTTTTATTGAAACCGACATGACTCACTATCTGAAAGATGGCGGTGCCGAGAAATGGTTTGAAAAAATACCACTGGGCAGGTTTGGCAAAACTGAGGATGTAGCAAATGCTGCATTGTACCTCGCTTCTGATATGAGTTTGTATGTTACCGGGCAGGTGTTAAGCGTCTGCGGCGGAATGAACACCTGATAACTCAGAAAAAACACCAATTAATCATATATTATCGAATCGAAAGAAACTTGCGGTTAGCTGCTTAGCTAATCATTCAATTGTTCTAATTTTGTCCTTTAAATAATAATAAATGCAGAAAATTCATGCTGCTATAACAGCGGTAGGCGGTTATGTTCCTGAATACCGTTTGACGAACGCAGAGTTGGAAAAAATGATGGACACCACCGACGAATGGATTCAAACCCGTACCGGCATCAAAGAAAGGCGTGTTCTGAAAGGCGAAGGAAAGGGAAGCAGTGACATGGCTGTAGAAGCTGTGAAGGAATTGATCGCAAAAAGAGGAATTGACCCAAAAGAAATAGAACTGGTTATTTGTGCTACTACTACTCCCGACATGCAATTTCCTGCTACCGCAAACATAGTTTGCGATAAAGCGGGAATGACCAACGCCTGGGGATACGATGTAAGCGCTGCCTGCAGCGGATTCATTTTCGCGCTTACTGTTGGAGCTCAGTTTATCGAAACCGGCAAACATAAAAAAGTGATCGTGATCGGTGTCGACAAAATGAGTTCTATCATGAATTACGAGGACCGGACCACAGCCATCATTTTCGGCGATGGCGGCGGTGCAGTGCTGCTGGAACCAAATACCGAAGGCTACGGCATGATCGATTCTTTACAAAGAACTGACGGAAGTGGACGCATTTACCTGCATCAGAAAGCCGGTGGTTCAGTAAAACCTGCTACGGTGGAAACTGTAATGAACAGGGAGCATTTTGTGTATCAGGAGGGACAGCATGTATTTAAATTTGCCGTAAAGAATATGGCAGAAGTTGCTGCTGAGATCATGGATCGTAACCAGCTAACTGCAGACAATGTTACCTGGCTGGTGCCGCATCAGGCTAATATGCGTATCATCAATGCTACTGCCGAGCGCATGAAATTGCCAGCCGAAAAAGTTATGGTCAATATCATGAAGTACGGCAACACCACCAACGGCACCCTTCCGCTGTGCCTGTGGGAATGGGAAGACAAAATGCACAAAGGGGATAACATAGTACTTGCGGCATTTGGTGGCGGCTTCACGTGGGGCGCAACCTACCTGAAGTGGGCTTATGACACCCCAAAGAAATAATCAATAGTCTTAGTATCACCGTGAATAACTTTTGAAGTATAATATATTGCGTTCATCTAATTTTGTATAAATTTGCAGCAATAGACAACTAATGAAAAATAATAAACTAAATATCATTATTGCAGCCGGTCTGATTATTATGGCAGGGGTAGCCCGTATAGTTAACCATGAGATGCATTTATACAATTTTGCACCTCTATGTGCTTTAGGCCTGTTTAGCGGTGCTGTCATCAAAGACAAGCGCATGGCTTTTCTTTTGCCGTTACTTGCTCAGTTTATGGGCGATACTTACATAGCTTTATTCACAACCTGGCAGGGCTTTTACGGCATTGAGCAGGTATTTGTGTATGCTTCGTTATTGGCAGTAACTTTATTAGGCGGCGGCATTGGTCAGCCTAAAGCATTGCGCGTATTTGGTTATACAGTTCTTGGGGCAGTTGTATTCTTCGTTTTAAGCAACTTCGGTGTGTTTTTATCCATGCAGTTTGGCAAAACCGATCTGTATAATTATGGCACAGGGTTAACCGGATTGGCAAATACCTATATTGCTGCAATACCTTTTTTCAAAAACACGCTAATTGGCGAAATGTCTGGTAGCATCCTGCTTTTTGGTGCATACTACTTGCTGCAAACTGCAATTATCAACAGAATGCAGAAAGCAAACGCTTAATTCCATTTATCCTTATACAAAGAAAACAGGCTGAAACTTCAGCCTGTTTTCTTTTTTGCTTCATCACCAACCGAATCAGGAATTGTAGCCGTTGAATTTATTTCCTTAAAATTATCTGGCAACCTATCGATTTGGTTTCTTTTACTTCCACCTGCTTTCCTGCCAGTAACTGATCTACCGCATTCGCTACGTAGCGATTTTTTACTTTTGCCGGCTCAGCACCGTTATCATCTATAGCTCCGCTATACTTTACGATCCATTTACCGTTCTCCTTCCAGATCACAAAAGCATGTGGTGTCTTTTGCGCTTTGAAATCTTTTGCGACACTCTGAAATTCATCAAACAAATAAGGGAAATTGAATTTTTCGTTTTTAGCCTTTGCCACCATCATAGGGTAAGTATCCTCTTCATACAGCAACGTATCTGTGGAGCTGATAGCGATCAGCGGCACCCCCAGCGCCTGGTACTTGCTGTTCAATTCATTTAACCGGGGTGGATACAACTTCGCAAACGGGCAATGATTGCAAGTAAAGACGATAATAAATCCTTTCGCATTCGGATAGTCTTTAAGCCCAACATTTTTACCGTTTGTATTCATCAGGCTGAAATCGTTCACTGACTTCCCTTCATTAGCCACAAAACTAAGTAATGCAAATGCGGGCAGTAATAACAGCATTGTCTTTAAAAAATGACGCATTTTGGTATGGTTTAAAAATTATAGGTGCTTATCAACTACTAAATCAGCTAATAGTCGTAAGCACCTATACAAAATTAAAATAAATATCGAATATTTGAAATTACATCTTCACAAATTGCTTTGTTGTGGTCTGCTTGGTTTGCTCATCAGTAACCTGCATATAGTAGGTTCCACGAGCAAAATTGCTCACATCAATACCTCCTGCAAGCTGCGGGCGTGGCAACATATACATTGTCCTGCCCAATGCGTTAGTTATCCTGATATAGTAAGCCTGCGCTAAAGGATCGGCAAACGTAACATATATCTTAGTATTCGCCGGGTTCGGGAAAATGGTAAAATCTGTATTCGCTTTTTCTGTAGCTGCAACTCCGGCTGCATCGGTAACTACAAATTGCCCCATTAAACCGCCATCTTCATGCGGTGCCATGTGGCAGTGATACATGAACGGATGTGTTGCATCAGCATAGTCATCGAATTTAGCAACAAATGAAACTGTTTCGCCGATCTGCAGATAGTACGTATCCTTCCAACCCGACTCATAACTGCTTACAGGTCCGGAGCTGCGGGATATGATCTTAAACTGAACATCATGAATATGGAATGAGTGACCAAATATGTTGTTGTTCACCACAGTCCATTTTTCTACATTGTTCAGTTTCACATTCTGGTTAATGGTAGCCAGATTGAAATTGGCATGATCAAAATAGAACGGAGTACCCGGTGTGCCATCAGTTACGTTTAGTGTGCGCGTCACGGTAGCATCGGCAGCAGTCCAGTAAGTGTTGGTTACTAGGCTGGTTGGGGCAGTAGTAATAGCTCCGGCGGTTGCAGCACCTACATTAATGTGCAGCACCTTGAAGTTGATATTGTTGAGCAGACTGCCGAAAGGCCCTGTAGTATTAGGTTCGCCACCGGGGAAGCCCAATGGGAAGCCTGCATTATAGGCCATCAGATCAACTGTTGAGCCTACAGCATCAGGACCAAGGTCCACCAGAATTTCCACACGCTCGCCTACCATTAGTTTCACACGGGTTACTGATACCGGAGCATTGAGCAAACCACCGTCATTGCCTATTACATAAAACGAGCGATTGTCGCTAAAGCCGAGGTTGTAACCTCTTTCCATTTCCACATTCAGTATTCTCAGGCGCACATATTGTTTCGGCAATGTCACCTCAGGATTTAGTGTACCATTCACCATCTCGTAGTCGCCGTAGGCACTGGTAGCAGTAAATGCATTGCTCGCGTTGAAACTGCGGCTGGTAAGCGCCAGTGGAATGTCGTCTACACCGTAAGTGCGGGGCAAAGCCAATGCAGCCTCAGCTGCATCTCTGATGATTATAAAGCCACCCAAGCCATCTATCAACTGCTCTTCTGTTTTCATGTGCAGGTGCGGATGATACCAGAATGTGGTTGCATTATTGGTTACCTTCCAGTATGGCTGCCATATTGTTCCGGGTGGTATTGTCTGATGCGGTCCGCCATCCATTACTGCAGGCAAATGCATTCCATGCCAGTGGAGCGTGGTGGTATCGTTCAGAAAGTTGTGCACATTCATATGTACGCTGTCGCCCTTTTGCATGATGAGGGTTGGCCCCCAAAACGCACCATTGATACCTGCGGTTATGGTCTGATTACCGGTTCTGAACTGAACGAAGCTATCCTTCATGTTCAGGTTAAAGGTGGTGCCCGAGAGGGTGTCAGGAATATGAAGTGCGTTGTACTGACCGATAGCACTGTTTACAGAAAAAAACAGGACAAGTGCAGTGGTCAGATACAAAAATCGTAACTTAATGGAATGGATGATCATAAATATGCTATTTGTGGTTGTAATATGTTAGACGGCATTGCGGCCAAAATCCTTCGCTTAACGGAAAACTCTTCGTGTAATCCCTATCAAAAGTAACATTTGAAAAAATCATGCCCGAAATTATGTACGGCAATATATCCTACCCCGTCTAAAACCATTGACTTTCGCGATCAGGCAGCTTTGGCAGAATAATATTAAATTGAAGTCTTTGAATATTCCGGGGTTTTCGAATGAGTAGGTTGTCTTTTCTTTAGAATGGCTAACTGCATTTCATTTATTTCAACCTACTTTTACGCACTTCATATGTCTGAAAACACATTCCGCTATTTTCTTTTAAACAAGCCATACGAAATGGTGTCTCAGTTCATCGGAGAAAAAAAAGTGCCCATGTTGGGCACACTTGGGCATCCATTTCCTGAGGGGATACATGCCGTCGGCAGGCTGGATGCCCACTCGGAAGGCTTGTTACTACTCACTAACAACAAAAAAGTTACGAACCTGCTGTTTAACAGTGGTGTTCCCCATAAGCGTACCTATCTCGTCAGAGTAAAAAACACCGTCAGCCCTGAATCTTTAGAAAAACTCCGCAACGGTGTAACTATCCGAATCAAAGACGGAGTTTATTACCAAACCCCACCCTGCGAAGTGAACATTGTCGACTGTCCGGCGAATATACCACCGCACCAACGCGAATTAAGGCATTTCGTTGCACACACATGGCTTACTATTACTATTTATGAGGGGAAATACCATCAGGTGCGCAAAATGGTATCTGCCGTAAATCACCGCTGCCTGCGCCTTATCCGCATTTCTATAGAAGATATAGAACTCGGGGATCTAAAACCCGGTTGCATAGAAGAGATTGGTGAAGCTGAATTCTTCAGCAAGCTGAAAATCGAATATCCGGCACCGAGCCTTGCTACCTGAACAATGTATCGATCAACAAGTAAATATTCAGCGAAAGAATAATACCGGCAACAATCCACACCACCACTTTAGTGGGTGTCCTGTTTACAAAAATGCCCATTTTTTCTTTGTCATTCGTGAACATGATCAAAGGGATAACAGCAAAACTGAGCTGCATAGATAATATCACCTGACTCAGCACCAGAAGGCTGGCGATACCCTTCTCTCCGTACAACAATGTTACAAAGAACGCGGGTACGATTGCAATAGCCCTGGTGATCAGTCGCCTTATCCATGACTTGAGCCTGATATTAAGAAACCCTTCCATCACAATCTGCCCGGCTAGGGTACCCGTAAGGGTAGAATTCTGACCCGAAGCCAATAGAGCAACTGCAAACAATGTACTGGCAAAAGTGGCCCCAAGCAATGGATCCAGTAACTTATAAGCTACAGTTATATCTGCCACATCATGGTGACCAGTTGAATGAAAAGTAGCAGATGCCAATATCAATATTGCGGCATTGATAAAAAAAGCAAACAACAGCGACACGGTACTATCTATTGTTGCATACTTGATCGCCATCTTCTTGCCTTCAGTATCCCGGTCATAATTTCGTGTTTGCACAATACTCGAATGCAGGTAAAGATTGTGCGGCATCACTGTTGCGCCCAAAATCCCAATAGCTATATACAGCATCGACGGGTTGAACACAATTTCCGGCTTGGGTATAAGTCCGCTCAGCATAGGGAAAAGTGCCGGGTGCGCCGCAATGATCTCAAAAATGAAACAAACAAGTATAATAAGGATAAGCGAAGCCACGATACTCTCCAGCAGCCTAAAGCCTTTGTGCTGGAAATATAGGATGATCAGCACATCAAGCGAAGTGATCAATACCCCCCACGTAAGCGGAATATGAAATAACAAATTGATGGCAAGTGCAGCTCCTATAACTTCAGCCAGATCACATGCTGCAATCGCCACCTCACACAAAATCCATAATATAAAACTAACCGATTTCGGAAAATGATCGTGGCACGCCTGCGCAAGGTCTCTTTCAGCAACTATCCCCAGTTTCAACGCCAGATATTGTAACAGAATGGCAAAGAAATTAGAAAGCAAGATCACAGAAAGCATGGTATAGCCAAACTGCGCACCTCCGGCAATATCCGTAGCCCAATTACCCGGATCCATATACCCCACGGCTACCATCAAGCCCGGACCGGCAAAAGCCATCAGTTTTTTCCAGAACCCACCGTTCTTAGGTACATCAATAGACGAGAATACCTCTGAGAGACTCTTGCTCTTACTTTCCTTACGCCATGCCCTCCTGGCTACAACTCTCAGATTCATAACTTTTACAATATCAACATTATCGGTACAAACTTAGTTAATTTGTTTTAGTAATCCAATATAATTTATTAGTCTTGCCTAATTTTTAAGAAATACTTGTATTTTAGGTACCTTCGTGCCTCATACGACTATGCAAACGCAAACGCTTTCCGAAGAGAATTATTTAAAGGTCATTTACCACCTCGACAAGGATGGCTTGAAAAAAATTACGCCTACCGCTATTTCAGAGGCGCTGAACAATAATCCAGCCTCGGTTGTCGACATGATCAAAAAACTGGTTGACAAAAAACTAGTACAGTACGAAAAGTCAAAAGGCGTTAAACTCACAGATAAAGGGAGAAATATTGCGATATTAATCGTACGGAAACACAGGCTTTGGGAAGTATTTCTGCTAGAGAAACTGGGTTACGAATGGGATGAAATTCATGATATAGCTGAACAATTAGAGCACATTCAAAACAGTGAGCTCGCCGACAGATTAGAGCGGTTCCTTGGCTTCCCGCAATACGACCCGCATGGCGACCCAATACCTAAGGCTAACGGAGAACAGGCTATTTCTTATAAAACTTTGTTGGCCGAAATAGCTCCAGGTAAAAGTTGTAAAGTTGTAGCTGTCAAAGACACCAGTTCTTCATTCTTACAGTACCTCAAAAAACTAGACATAGGCATCGGTACAAAAATTACTGTATTAGATAAAATTCCTTTTGATAACTCTATGTCCATTGCGTTTGGCAAAACAGAGTCAACCACCGTATCAAAAATATTTGCGGAAAATCTGCTGGTACACGAATAGGTGCTCGATTTTGGTCCAGATCCTACTGCTTTGCTGTCTGATTTCTCATTCCCCTATTTAAAAAGTAATTTTGCGGCAAATACCTAATAATAATGACGCTTTCGAGCAAGATCAAACACGTTACTGAAGGCGCTTTAAAAGCCCTTTACCCTGATACGGATATCAACATTTCAATGATATCTGTTAATCAGACCAAACCCGAATTTACGGGAGATTATACAGTCGTCCTTTTTCCATTTATAAAATTACTCAGGCAGAAACCTTATGCTATTGGCAATCAGATAGGTGAATACCTGCTGGCGAATTCAGATTTATTCTCAGCCTACCAAATAGTGAGCGGCTTCTTAAACCTCACTATCCGCGACGAATATTGGGTATCGTTCATTCAGAATGAATATACCAACCAACAATACGGCAACGGTTCCACAAACGCTACCAGAGTGATGATCGAATATTCATCACCCAACACTAATAAGCCGCTTCACTTTGGTCATCTACGCAACATCTTTTTGGGTGCTGCTATTTCAGAAGTACTAAAGGCAAATGGAAAAGAGGTGATCAAAGCGAACCTCATCAACGACCGTGGCATACATATTTGTAAGTCAATGATTGCCTGGCAACGGTATGGCAACGGTGCCACACCAGAAAGCACCGGTATCAAAGGCGATCATTTGGTAGGCGACTATTACGTTAAGTTCAACGACATTTATAAAGAAGAGATTGCCCTGCTGATAGAAAGCGGTATGGACGAGAAGCTAGCCGAGAAGGAAGCTCCAATCATGAAAGCGGCACAGGATATGTTGCGCCAGTGGGAAGCGGGCGACAAAGAGGTGCGTGACCTATGGGAAACCATGAATGGCTGGGTGTACAAGGGTTTTGAAGTTACTTATAAAAAGCTGGGTGTCACTTTTGATAAAATGTACTACGAAAGTGAAACCTACCTGCTGGGTAAACAAATAGTGGAAAACGGTTTAAGCAAGGGCGTTCTGTTTAAAAAAACAGATGGCTCTGTGTGGATAGACCTGAAAGACGACGGTCTCGATGAAAAGTTATTGCTTCGTGGCGACGGCACCTCAGTATACATGACGCAGGACCTCGGTACTGCCAAACTTAAATATGACGAATGCAAACTGGATCAGTCAGTGTATGTAATTGCAGATGAACAAAATTACCACATCGCAGTATTAAAACTGATACTTAAAAAGATCGGTGAGCCCTGCGCCGACGGCATCTACCACCTCTCCTATGGAATGGTGGAACTCCCTACCGGTCGAATGAAGAGCCGCGAAGGAACAGTAGTAGACGCCGACGACATGGCTTCAGAAATGATCAGGCTGGCACAGGAACAAACCGAAGCATCCGGAAAAACTGTTGGCTTCACGACAGAAGAACTTGCCGCGCTCTATGAAACCATCGGTATGGGCGCACTCAAGTTCTATCTGCTCCGCGTCGATCCTAAAAAGAAAATGATCTTCGATCCGAAGGAATCAATAGACCTGCACGGCTTTACTGCCACTTTTATTCAGTACGCCCACGCACGTATTTGTTCTATTTTGCGCAAAGAGCAAATACCAATGGCACCAGAGACGAACGTATTTGCTGGTTTCAAACAATCTGCACCATTGCTTCCGCTGGAGACCAAAATCATTCTGGCTCTGGAAGAGTATCCTGCAATACTCGCAGACGCTGGCTCCGAATTCAACCCATCGGCAATTTGTAACTACTCCTTTCAGCTGGCTCAGATGTTTAATACCTTCTACGACGCACACAGCATCTCTAAGGCTGAGAGCGAAGAGAAGAAACAACTGAGACTGATGATCATTGTCATGACAGCGTCAGTGTTGAGACATGCCATGAATCTGATGGGAATAAGACTGCCGGAAAAGATGTAAGGTTCTAGTGTGCTTATAGATTTGTTTATCCACCAATCCAAACTCCCTTTCCATACCAATGCGATACATCTGGCAGCACATAAAAGCCATTATTGAAACTTACAATGGAAGTTTGCCGCTGGCGCATTTTCTGAAGAATTATTACAAACAGCATCCCATCCTTGGCAGCCGAGATCGAAAGATCATCAGCGCCATGGCATACAGTTATTACAGGGCTGCAAAAGGTTTCACCACAGAAAATATAGAAGAAAAAATACTCGCTTGTATGCAGGTTTGCGGAAGCGAAAACCTGCTGCCCCCTGCCCTGCTGGCTGCCGGTCTTCCTCAACTTGAATTTGCCCCTGACAATTTATTCCCAAATGACGCAGCCATTTCTGGGGGCATAACCCAAGCAGAGTGGCTGCAATCAATGTGCTCACAACCCAATCTGTTTATCAGGATACGTAAAGACAAAAAGACAATCCTTGATATACTTGACAAGCACAACATTTCGTACACTTTCGTCGGTGATAAATGCTTGTCGCTTCCCAACGGTGCTAAAATAGATGCACTCCTCGAACCCGACACATATGTAGTACAGGATGCATCATCACAGCAAACCGGTGAATATTTCCAGCCCAAAAAGAATGAATTGTGGTACGACTGCTGCTCTGGCGCTGGCGGAAAATCACTGTTGCTGAAGGATTTGGAAAGCGGGGTTAGGCTAACGGTTACCGACCGTCGGGAGACCATCATTTATAACCTGCACCAGCGGTTTAGGTTGTATCACCACCACCTGCCAGTTGCCCATGTTACAGATGTCACTAACAAAGCTCTGCTCGAAAAAGCACTGGGAGCCAAGAAATTCGACAATATTATCTGCGATGCACCCTGTAGTGGTTCCGGTACCTGGGCGCGTACACCCGAGCAATTGTACTTTTTCGACCCAAAGACCCTCAATGATTTTTCATCACTGCAAAAAACGATCGCCACTAATGTATCGCACTATCTGAAACCCGGCGGCAGACTATTATATATTACCTGCTCTATCTTCAAAGAGGAAAACGAAAATGCGGTTGCAGAAATAACCAAACAAACAGGATTACACTTGATCAGGTCTCAAATCATCAACGGCACGTCCATTCATGCCGACAGCATGTTTATAGCTGAGTTACAAAAGTAACCCGCTGCGCCTTGTGTACTTGATATCCCTTACTTCCCCTTGAATTTATTGATTGCGTTCCTCGTAAAGTCACTCAGCACCAGGCTGCCGCTGATACCCGCACGTTCAGTGAGCAAAGTGTCCCAATGTTCCGTACCCTGCCAGAATATCTTTTTCAATTCCGCCATCGCCTCCGGACTGCTTGCTGCCAGCCGGGCAGCCAGTTTGGCTACATGGGCATCCACTTCTTCTATGGTCGGAAATACATCGGCATAGATCCCATTAGCTTTAGCCCAGGCCGCACTACGCCATTCGGTGGCATCAATGGCAAGCTGGGAAAAACACGATAAACCTGTTTTGCGCTCTACCGCCGGACCTACCACAAACGGACCAATACCCACAGCAAGCTCACTCAACTTTACAGACGCTCCTTCCACCGCTATTGCATAATCCACCGACGATGCCAGTCCTACGCCGCCACCCACGGCTTTACCCTGTATTCTACCTATGATCAGTTTAGTTGATTTACGCATGGCATTGATCACATTCGCAAAACCACTGAAAAATTTCTTCCCTTCAGCTTCATTACTGATCGCTATCAGCTCATCAAACGATGCACCTGCGCAAAATGCCTTATCTCCGGCACTCTTCAATACGATCACGCGCACATCGTCCATATTACTCACCTCCTCAATGGTTTTGGCAAGTTCACCCAATATTACTCCCGGCAGCGAATTACTAGACGGATGGAAAAATTCAATTGTTGCAATACCCTGCTCGGTTGTATGGCTTACATAGCCTTCTGTTTTACTCATTGAAAATTGATTTTATAATATTCGAATGCCCGGCAAAAGTAAGAAAAGGATATTATCACGAACAACTCAGAATTTATAGAATAATTGCGTATTTGTCCGCATTCCCGGCGAATACCCCTGATCCTATTGTTGAGCCACCTTCGGTTCACCCGTTACTACCCGCAAAAACTGCTTCACAGTGTAGCTGGTTATTTGCCCCGAAGGTCCGTGCAGGGTGTAGTCGCAACCATGGGTAGCCCACGGCAGTAGCAGCAATAAATTCTTCACACCTTTTTCATTTAGCTTTTCCCGCAGCACTAGCCCGTTCTCATAGGGTACCAACGGATCATTCTTGCCAAAGATCATCAGTGTTGGTACCGATGAGGCAGTCGCAGTTACTATCGCCGAGCTCGCAGCATAGTTTTGCGGTACCTGTGCTACACTGCCACCCAAAAAGTCTTCCATTATTTTGCGGGTATCCAATACCAATGGGTTAGCCGGGTGGTTATATCCCCACTTCATATCTGCTGGTCCGTAGAAATCTATTACACCTTTCAGACCCGGCTCAGACAACAGATAGGCAGCACTCAAGGCAATCTGTCCGCCCGCCGAGCGGCCCATCAGCACAAAATTATTGGTATCAACATTTAGCTCCCGTGCATGTAGCTTCAGATAAGTAAATGCCGCCTGCACATCATCAATTTGCAATGGCCATTTGTACTTCGGTGCCAGTCGGTAATTGATGGTCGCCACATTATACCCCCATTTAGCCAGGTAAGAATTCAATTCCGGCAGGTCGCTGCTGTTGCCCCCGCACCACGATCCACCATGTATCGATATCACACACGGATGTGCACCCTCACCTTCGGCCCGGTAATAGTCCATGGTCAGGTTCACATCTCCTATCGTCGAAAAAACCATTGTCTCATACGGTACCTGCTCTTCTTTACCCACCAGCATTTTCCTAAAACTAAAGGGTTGTTCCTTTTCCTCGCGTATTGTGCCCTTCCCGAAAGACATCTCGAAATCTCCGGCCAGGCTCCCTGAAATACTGTACGCGCAAATAATAGGATAAAGAAATAAGACAGATGCAATAATGCAAACAACCGTTCCGGCAGTTCGGTGTTTTCTTACCCCAACTCCCCACACCAGAATGACCAATACCACAGCCAGAAATATCCACGGAAACTCGGTTACCAAAACAGAAATCAGCCACACATGGTACTCCGGTGCTGGAAAAACACACAGCAACCCCAGCAGTAAAAATACAATAGCAAATATCAGCCGTAACACAAAGTGAAGGTAGGATAATGCCGCTAAAACTAAAGTCGATGCTATTATTAATAACTATAAAGGGCTTATAACATCTTTCCGCTCAGTAAAGACTTTTTTTTTATTTTTGAATAACTACACGAAAATATTCGCTTTCAATTCCTGAATTCAGGTTCAATATATACCTGCCGCTGGGAATTGTGTCCCCGAGCTCTATCATTTGATCTATCTCACCTCTGTATGCTTTAATATAGTTCTTGTATACAATCTGCCCAATCGCATTAATAATCGTCACCAGAACATCAGCATCCACGTTTGATCCTAGCATACCTTTCAATTGAAATTTGCCATTGTTGGGATTAGGCACAAGGATCATCGTATTTTTCGAAGAAACGATTTGATTCGCTCCAAGGCTCTGAACAGAAATTACAACCTGACTAACTGAAGTAAAGCTGCCACATGGACTATATGACGTAGCACAGCAGGCAACTGTATCAAGATTTTCAAAAGTATTGCTGATGTAGGATGCTGAAGTTGCTCCGGCAATATATGTACTATTTACGACCCATTGATAAGTAAATGTTGAGTCCCAGTTTAACGCAATCGCCCGTAAAGTATCATACTGGCCAACCATAATATTTACACCGGTATTGCCCGTAATTACTATAATTGGTTTGTAAAAAGTGTCAACAATTACATCGGCAAACCCAGTCATATTACTAGTTGATCCTGTAATTTCATTTGAGGCAACAGCAGAATATCGTCCGGCAACTGCATGTTGCCTGAAGTCAAGAGGATGCCCTGTTCCCTTCACGAGGCTACCTATCTGTAGATTGTCCCTCATCAATTGATAATTTACGCCCGTATAAGAGCCTTCAAGCCTGATAAGGACACCCGTATCAGCCAAACAATAGTGTCCCCCTCCGGATAGTCTATAAACTGAAGGCCTGGGAAATTCCAATACTGACACACTGCCTGTCATAGTTTTAATACATGCTGTGGCAACATTTGCAGCCACCACCATATAGGTACCTGCCAGAGTCTGTAATCCAAAATCAAGTGCTCCGCCGTTGCCGGCAAGTGGTGTACCTGCCAATATTGAATATCTGTACAACTGATAATTAATGCCAATTGTCGAACCACTCAATTTTATATGAACACCCGTATCTCCGGTCGTATAGCTCCCGCCTCCGCTCACCATATATGGATCTGGCAGCGGATTGATGGCAATAACAACACTGCCTGCCATACGATTGGTACACAACGAACCGCTTCTGGTAGCCACCACTGTATATGTGCCGGCAACAGTTTGTAACCCGTAGTCAATGCCTGCACCTGTTCCAAAAATAACATTGTCTGTTGCCGTAGTTCCCCGATATAATTGATAAACAACTCCTGTTGTTGAACTACTGAGTCCTATGGAAAGTCCGACGCCACCTGAGCAATAGATGCCACCACCGGTCACAGTAAATGCTGTCGGCAATGATTCTATAGCAACTGTTGCGCTGCCACTCATATTATTGACACAGCCTGTAACCATATTGATAGCCCCTACCGTATAACTCCCGGTATCAGTTTTTAGCCCGAAACTGATACTTGTTCCGGTTCCCGGTACTGGACTACCGTTGGGTAACCCATTCAAGTACAACTGATAATTTGTAGAGCCGACACTGGTATAAAGCCCCACGACAACTCCCGTGCCTCCTGCACAATAGCTCCCACCACCTGTTACCGCAAAAACAAATGGCCAGGGATTGATTGCGACTGCAACATTTCCCGTCATGATACTGATGCATCCCGTAGTTGTATTAGTAGCCACAACATAATAATAGGTGCCGGCGGCCGTCTGTATACCAAAATCAATCGGATTACCCGTACCAGCCCATTGGGTACCAACGGTTAGTGTACCATTGTACAACTGGTATACGGTACCTATATCTGAGCCGTTTAAACCAACATAAACTCCGGTGCCACCTGCACAATAACTGCCGCCGCCGGTAATTGTATACGCCGTAGGCAACGGTATTATAGAAACAACTGCACTTCCCGACATATTATTTGTGCAACCTGTAGCGGAATTGATAGCAGTTGCATGAAATGTATTTGCCGCCGTACGCAGACCAAAATCGAGCGCCCCACCTGTTCCTGCAACGGTAATGATAAATGTTGTATCACCTCGGTATAAAGTATACATAACACCTGTGGTAGAACTACTCAAACCAATATGGACGCCCGGAAGGCCCGAACAATATGCTCCGCCACCAGTAACCCCAAATACTGTTGGCAAAGGATTGAGAGAAACAGTTACTGTACTGTTGCCGCTGCAGTTGCCTGAAGTTCCGGTCACGGTATATACGGTGGTTGTAGAAGGGGTGGCTGTTACGCTTGCACCAGTTGTTGCAGATAATCCTGTACCAGGCATCCAGACATAGGTGGTACCTCCGGTGGCAGTAAGCGTTGTTGACGAACCATTGCAAATTGCCGCACCTGAACCCGCTCTTATTATGGGCAGGTTGTTAACCGTTACAGTAATCGATGCGGTATTGCTGCAACCACCTGTTGTTCCGGTTATCGTATACACAGTGGTCGATGATGGGGTGGCCGTTACACTTGCTCCCGTTGTTGCCGACAACCCTTTAGCCGGTAGCCAAGTATATGCGGCACCTCCTGATGCAGTAAGTGTTGTCGACGAACCGTTACAAATAGGGTTAACCCCTGCGCTGACTGTGATGGTGGGCAATGCATTTACTGTTACAGATATGGAAGCCGTATTGTTGCAACCTGCAGCACTTGTACCAGTGACAGTATATGTTATATTGCTTGTAGGATTGGCTGTAACCGTTGCCCCGGTTGTTGCCGAGAGCCCGGTTGCCGGAGACCATCTGTAGGTAGTGCCGCCGGATGCCGTAAGCGTTGCAGACGAACCGTTACATATGGCTGTTCCGGCACCCGCGCTGATTGTGGGGAGACTGTTAACAGTTGCGGTTACCGGTATTCTCGGTGCACTGGTACAACTGCCGCTGGTTGCATCAACATAATAAGTAGCATTGCTGGAAATACTCCCGGTAGTATAAGATGCTCCTGTTGCCATTAATATGCCACCCGTAGGTGCCGAATACCAGCGTATAGTACCTCCACTTGCAGTAACTTCTAATGTTACGGTTCCAGAGCCACATCTGGCACCTGGGGCGGTACCGGTTATTGTTGGGGTAACACTAATTGTTTTTGTTCCGCCAGCAGTTGACGCACCATTTGAAGACCACGGCAATACGCCGTAAGTAATATTTGCCCCCGAATTAGCAATCGCTGAAACATTGATCGTATGTAATGCCATTGCAGTACTACTTATATCTGTTGTTACCCAAAAGTAATAGGTAGTAGCATCGTTCAAAGTTTGAGTGGAAAAAGAAAAGGTATGCGATCCTGTGCCTAACGAAGTAGTTATGTCACTACCCAATTGAATTGCTCCCGAAAAAACATTAGAACTGCTCCACCATAGTTGATATTTAGTTACATCTGCAGCTGAATTTGTAGAAGTAAAATTTATGCCCGTTATCGTTGGGAGCGGGTCAGTACCAGCACCATTATGAGTAATCGCCAAAGAAAAACCATATATAGGTACTTTAGTTGCCCCCATACAAACATTTGCTGCAACCGCCTGATTTGAAGCTGAGCTTATAGTTGAAGTGTAATGGATAGTTGCGTAGGCTTTATTGGCAACTCCCATACACAGAATTGACATTATCATCGCAATATAGTTTCTAAATTGTCCAATAACTTCCGTTCGACATTTGAATATTATTTTCGCAATTATCTCTTTGATTGTCGAAAATAATTTTGATTGCTTTTTCATTTTTACCTGGTTGAAAATGTGAAGTATTTTTCACGTCACAAATCTCTCTAGGTTCTGACTGATAAGTGTTGTACAACTATAGGTATAAGTTGCATTATTCCCATTAGGCCCCCCGCTGGTCGAAGAGCCTTCCCACAAATTTTTCGGCAATTTGTCTTTTGCTTTTACGCCACTCACACGGGTCTTTGAGTCGCCACTTCGCCCCATACTACCCCCAAGGTCACCTGTTCAAATTACATTTGGCAACCTTTTTAATACCTGGATCGTTTTTTACTTGTTTTGCGAGAATCTTGCCTTTAGCTTATTGAACGGTCTTTCGATAACATAGTATGAAAATAGCGCTACTATGAAAATGCAGCCTATATTCTGCGGGAACCTTGTGTACCACTGTCCGGTGTCGTTAATAAAAAACTGCTGCCACAAGTATAGACTGTAAGAAAGCAACCCGAAATAATTAATGAATTTCAGATTGAGTAGCTTAAACCATAATTTTCGCGGGCCGAATACAGAGTACATGAGTATAATAGCAATAAGTAAGTTTGCAATTGTGCCATCCGTTGTAGCAAAAGGTATTACTGCATATTGCATTACTGTATTTCCGGCAACATCAGGAATGAACTCAAGCAGGAACAAGCATATTATCGCTCCGTAAAATAGCTTTGCCCAGTGAGGGCTAAGCATTTTTACGATCAGGTCCTTATACAAAGCAAATAAACAGCCGGTGGCTATTGCGTCAATGCGCACAAAAATAGTAAGGTCGTTCATGAAGGCAATGTGGCGGGTCTTTGCATAGTACCTTAAGAACGGAACAACAAACATTAGCCCCAGGATCATGATCGTCCTTATTCTTTTACCAGACAGAAAAATAAGTGGCCAGCAGATATAGAACTGCTCCTCTATACTCAACGACCAGGCGTGGCTGGTATACCAGTCGGTATACCAATTAGTGTACTTGGTGTAGGTGATCGCAGTGATCCAACTGGCATCGGAGATGCTAATGACCCCAAATCGTTGTAAAACAAAATACACCAGAAGCAGAAAATAATAAGCTGGGAAAATGCGCAAGGTGCGCCTGATGTAAAAATTCTTTAGGGAAATCTTACCGGTTTCAGCTTCTTCATTAAGCAGCAAAGAAGTTATTAGGAAGCCTGAGATAACGAAAAATACATTGACCCCTAACTGTCCATCGCGAATAAAAACAGTGAACTGTTCTAACCAGGGCACACCGGCTGTACCCGCAAATATATTATTCCTAAGCCCCAAATGATGGAAAAGGACAAAAAATATACTAAAGGCTCTTAACCCATTCAGGCTTGGGTATCTTATTTTATCCATTACAAGGGCACCCGGTTTGAACGCTAAAATTAATTGTTCCCAAACAAAAGAGGCATTATTTCGGTTTTTATTTAACTGCTTTTCCCTGTGTTACACCATCCCCCTTAAACGCATTCAGATTATCACCATAAATTTTCAAGCGATTTTTCCTGCCTTATTGCATATAAACAAAATCAAATAAGGTACACCTCACCACCTTTCATCAAACACAGATACTCAATTAGTGGATAACCACTATAGGCTGGTCTTATCAGCATAAGTAATTTTAATTTTCTTAAACAAGATATAAAACAGCCATCAAATGAAAAGACTATTTACACTTTTAGCAGCATTGCCCCTTACTACTTTAGTACACGGACAGGCAATTACTATCAATTCCACCGATATGCCCATCCCCACATCGAACTATAATCTAATCGATTTTACTTCAACTGCTGCAGCCTCACCAACCGTGGGCACAGGAAGTACCTGGGACTATAGCGCCTATTCAGGTACCGCAGTCACAAACAGCTATCTCCCAGAAACAAATACATTTTTTACCTCCGCCGGTATCGATGTGTATAGCAGAATCTTCAAATCGCTCACACACAGTGCATTTGGCTATTTTGTGTATGCAGAGTATGATTTTAACTCATCGAATATTAAGGTTTCGGGTACCGACATTGATGCTCAGGCATACGGTTTAGCTGCATTTACCGGTTCATCTACAGACAGCCTCATTATACCCGCTCAGCAGATTCTGCTTACCTCGCCTAAAGTGGTCATTCAGTTTCCCTGCACTGCGGGTTCATCGTGGAGCTCTGTTAGCCGGCGGGTAAACAATTTCAACCTCACCGTAGGTGCGGCCGGCCTCAGCAATACTCCCTCACAGCATACATATTATGTACACCGCACCGATTCTGTTATAGGCTGGGGAAGCATGAGAGTGTACACATCATCCGGACCAAGCATGTTATATTCGGTACTCATGGATAAAGTGGCTGAGTATGCAGTCGATAGTTTTTACGTAGGCGGAGTGCCTGCGCCAACTACTCTGCTGACCGGATTAGGTGTAGCCCAGGGACAGAAAACAGATTCGGTTTTTCGGTACAATTTCTACCGCAAGGGCTCCTTCAATTACCTCTTGTCTTTCTACTATGGTGCTGATGCCACCTATACCACACCGCTCAACAAGTATATGGATACCGGCAATGTAGCCCCACGCAATGCATCTGTAAATGGTTTGCAAAACGACAACTATACCACAGTACTTTTCCCTAACCCGGTAAACGGAAACGAGCTGAATATCCTCTTCTCAGGCAGAAACGTATCTGATTGTAAATACTACATCACCGATGTAGCCGGCAGAATCATGCAAACCGGTATGCCCGAAAACAGGCAAGATCAAATTCACATCGACCTAAGCAACAACTTAGCCAACGGCAAATATGTAATAACAGTAACTGACAACGAAAATAATAAGATATCAGTAGAACAATTTGATATAAACAGGTAGCCCCTCTCAGGACGAAGGGGACTCCCTCGGTCCTTAACAATTGCAAGGTTTATCTATGTTTGAATACGAAAAGGGTTTCTCCGGCAAACCATATATTGCGTAAAAAACTATTTTCTATCATAAGCCGCCTCCGTCCAATCACAGGCCTTATAAGTCCCATCATAGATTTTTAATTTTGCCATTTCCACTAAACGCCTGATATTTACACATATACCGGTCATTTATATTTCCTGTTTGCAAAACATAGGGGAAGCCCCTTTAGGGGTTTGGGGTTTCACACAAATAATTGATTAACAACAAATTACAACCCATACCACACTTCCAACACCAGAAGAAACCAGAAGTAAAACGGAAATTCATGAAGTTGGGTTTAGCTTATTAGCCAATTGTGCACTTTTGGGCCCCTTTGTGTTCCTTGTGGTAAAGTAATATCTGTGTTATTCGTGATAAAAAGATCAAAGTTATCATAGAAATGAGTTAAACCAGCGGTTCCGACGAAACTCGCAATATTCACACAACATATTGATTTATAATTATTTACAAAACTCACCGCACTTCCGCCACCAGAAGAAAAACAGCAATTTCATGAAGTCAGGATTGTGAATAATTGCTGTTGAAGGTACTTTTTGAGAATTTCGAAAAATGATCAAAAATCAGTGCAGTCAATTAATTAAGTAAATCAGCTGTTGAGACACTGAAGAAAGTCCACCCGACCAATTCCCAAACCCAATCCCTAACTACTAATCCCCAACCCCCAATTCCAAATTCCAAATTCCAAATTCCCCAAACCCAATTCCCGACCATCTACTATCTACTATTTACTACCTACTTATACACTTTAAAACATTTAATTATTAATTGATGTAATTAATTCCAGATTTCCAAAAAAATCTCCCTAACTTTGCGCACATTTTTAAATTCGGATAAGTGTGCCCGCTAATTTTTATAACCGGCAAATCACTGATTCCGGCTTTCGACTTACGACCAATATAATACATGTCTAAATATCCCGAATATAAAGGATTGAATATGCCCTCCATTGAGCAGGAATACCTGGCAAAGTGGAAGGCTGAGAAACGTTTTGAACAGAGTGTAGCTATAAGAGAAGGTGCAGAGCAATTCGTATTTTACGAGGGTCCGCCCAGTGCAAACGGTATGCCCGGCATTCACCATGTCATTTCACGTACCCTTAAGGACCTCGTTTGCCGCTACAAAACCATGAAGGGATTTCAGGTACAGCGCAAAGCCGGCTGGGATACCCATGGTCTACCTATTGAGCTGTTTGTAGAGAAGGAACTCGGCATAACTAAGGAAGATATAGGAAAAAAGATTACTGTAGAAGATTACAATAAAAAGTGCCGCGAGGTAGTAATGCGGTATAAGGACAAGTGGGAAGAGATCACCGAGAAGATGGGATACTGGGTAGATATGGGAAAACCATATGTTACTTTCGATAACGAATACATCGAAACACTTTGGTGGGCTCTGAAAGAACTGTTCAACAAAGGCTACTTATATAAAAGTGTAAGCATACAACCTTACTCCCCTGCCGCAGGCACCGGGCTCAGCAGTCACGAGCTCAACCAGCCGGGCACATATAAAGATGTTAAGGATACTACGGTTGTGGCCATGTTCAGCCTCTCCCGTACTGAGGGTCTGAATCCATTACAGCAGAAACTATTTGATACTGCCCGTAATGCCTGGGAACCATTCGTGAACATGCCCGTAGGAGGCGGACTGCTCGAAGCCGAAAAGGCCGGAGCTGTCTATTTCATGGCTTGGACCACTACCCCATGGACGCTCCCCAGCAACTGCGGACTGACAGTTGGACCAAATATCGAGTATGTGTTGGTTCAGACGTTCAACCCATACACGCACCAGCCATGCAACGTAATTTTGGCCAAAAATTTGCTCAATAAATACTTCAAGCAAGAAGCACAAGAGTCTGATTTTCTGGCACATACAGCAGAAAGCAAACTAATTCCCTGGAAGATCATCTCCGAGTTTAAGGGTAGCGAATTAGAGGGTCTGAGGTACGATCAGCTCCTGCCTTTCGACGGTAACACCCGCGAAATAGCCGGCGGCGACCCGTGGAGAGTGATCACCGGCGACTTCGTTACTACGGAGGATGGTACCGGCATAGTTCATACCGCCCCGGCATTTGGTGCAGACGATTACCGTGTGGGCAAGAAGCACGAAATAGGTATCCTTACCATGGTCGACAAGCAAGGTAAGTTCACCGACTATACCGGCGAGTTCAGCGGCAGATATGTAAAAAATTACAAAAACGACCCAGATTATAAGGATGTCGATGTGGATATTGCGGTGAAGCTGAAACTCAGCGGACACGCATTTAAAGTTGAGAAATACGAACATACCTATCCGCATTGCTGGCGCACCGACAAACCGATCATTTACTACCCCCTAGATGCATGGTTCATCAGAACTACGGCAGTTAAGGACAGGATGATCGAACTGAACAAAACCATCAACTGGAAACCTAAAGCAACAGGTGAGGGAAGGTTTGGTAACTGGTTGGAAAACATGGTTGATTGGAACCTGAGCCGCAGCAGATATTGGGGCACTCCATTACCGGTTTGGGTAAGCAACGATGGCAGCGAAATGAAATGCATTGGTAGCATTGCCGAGCTGAAAGACGAGATCACCAAAGCAAATAAGAAATTAAGCTTAAACCAATTTGTTAACGACGACAACCTCGATCTGCACAAACCATTTGTAGACGAGATCGTTCTGGTATCAGATTCGGGCCAGCCTATGAACCGCGAACCAGATCTGATAGATGTGTGGTTTGACAGCGGCGCTATGCCATATGCACAATTACATTATCCGTTCGAATCGCATCCATTAAAAGATTTACGCAAGCATTTCCCTGCCGACTTCATCGCAGAGGGCGTCGACCAGACACGTGGATGGTTCTATACCCTCCATGCTTTGGGCGTTATGTTGTTCGATAGTGTTGCCTATAAGACGGTTGTAAGCAACGGTCTTGTGCTCGATAAGAACGGCAATAAAATGAGTAAACGTCTGGGCAATGTGATTGACCCGTTCGTTACCATTGAGAAATACAGTGCCGATGCCACCCGTTGGTATCTGATCACCAATGCATCGCCATGGGATAGCTTACGATTTGATTTAGAAGGAATTACAGAGGTTCAACGGAAGTATTTTGGAACACTGTACAATACCTATCAGTTCTTTGCACTCTACTCTAATATAGATAATTTTACATTTAAGGAGGAGTACATAGCAATAGACAAGCGTCCGGAAATAGACCGCTGGATTCTCTCTTGCCTGCATACATTGGTTAAGGACGTTACTACAGCTTTCGAAGACTACGAACCTACTCAGGCTGGTCGTGCTATGGAGGTATTCCTCGATGAGCAGTTGAGCAACTGGTACGTAAGGTTATGCCGTCGCCGGTTCTGGAAGGGCGAATATGAACATGACAAAATTTGTGCATACCAGACACTGTATGAGTGCCTCGAAACACTAGCTTTGTTAATGGCTCCAATTGCACCTTTTTATGCCGACTGGTTGTATAACAACCTGAATACCATTACAAAGCGTCATGAGCAGCCATCTGTTCATCTCGCCAATTATCCGATACCTAATGCTAAAAACATAGACGTTGAGCTGGAAGAGCGTATGCATCTGGCTCAGGACATCTCGTCTCTTGTTCTATCGTTGCGTAAGAAGGTAAACATAAAGGTGCGCCAGCCACTGCAGCGTATATTGATACCGGTATTGGACCCGCATATCAAAACACAGATCAGCCAGATCGAAGACTTGCTGAAAAGCGAAGTCAACATTAAGTCTGTAGAATATCTTACTGATACTGAGGGCTTTATCAAAAAGAAGATCAAACCTAATTTCAAGGTACTGGGATCCAGAATGGGTGCGAAAATGAAAACTGTTGCCGCTGCTATAACCAATATGAACCAGCAGGAAATAGCGTCAATAGAGAAAAACAAGACATATAACCTCACTGTTGATAACGAAGTTGTAGAGATTCAGATTGGAGATGTGGATATAATTGCTGAGG
>CAIKOJ010000161.1 GCA_903829015.1 uncultured Bacteroidota bacterium | reverse complement strand
TGATACGGTTGTTGCCTTTATCTGCTACATATATCTGTCCGCGGCTGTCCATACCCAGTCCTTCGGGAAACCACAGTGACGCAGCATTTGCATTAATACCATCACCATTATATCCCGACGAACCATTGCCTGCCAGTGTAGTTATTATCCCTGTCGGATCGATCTTGCGCACTCTGAAATTTGCGAGATCCGAAAAATAAATATTGCCAGGAACATCGATAAATAAACTAGAAGGCTCATAAATATTAGCAGCTGTAGCCGGACCATTATCGCCCGCAAAACCTGCGATACCAATACCTGCAATGGTGGATATAATACCACCGGGGGTTACTTTACGTATACGGTTATTTACATAGTCTGCGATGATCAAATTACCGGCAGGGTCTATCGCTACGTCTATCGGATTGTTCAGCTGTGCACTTGTTGCAGTAGACCCGTCTCCACTGTATCCTCTGGTTCCGATGCCTGCTACCGTAGATATGTTGCCCGATAAATCTACCTTACGCACGCGGTTGTTGCCCGAATCAGCTACGTACAGATTACCAGCAGGATCAAGTGCCACACGTGTAGGACTGTTGAGCAGTGCATTTATAGCAGGACCGCCATCGCCTGCAAAGCCCAGAGTGCCGTTGCCTGCATAGGTAGTCATAATACCTGTTGCGTCGATTTTACGGATACGGTTGTTATGCTGGTCGGCAATGTACATGATGTGGGTATTGCTGTCGTATGCCATTCCCGATGGATAAAACAATCTTGCTGCCGTTGCCGGTCCGCCATCGCCACCAAACCCGCCATGGCCTGTGCCAGATTGAAAACCCGTACCTGCAACCGTTGTGATCCGGCCTGTTGCGCCCGAAATCATTCTGATCACATTGTTATTGGCATCGGCTATAAACACGTTGTTCTTTTCATCCAGCAAAACAGCCTCCGGCCAGTGAATCATGCAGGTATCAGCCATGGCATTGTCGCCTGTATATCCTTCTACACCCTTACCGGCTATGGTTAGTATCTTAAGCTGGGCATTGCTGTGTGACACCTGAAATACGCAAAAAACAGTGGCGAGGCAGAAAAAATATTTTCTCATAGAGTCGGAATTAAGATAACAATTGATAAGCCGAAATATCGCTTAAAGGTAAGATAAAAAATTATGGGAAAATATTTTCCCGCAAATCGGGCAAAACGGGGAAAAACTTGCCCAAATCCCCATTTTTTGTTAACAAATTACACGACATTCTGGCCGAAAAATCAAATCGATTTTAAAATATATAGTAATACCAAATGCATAATTAATTATTTTATTATCGATTACCGTAAATAAATAAATTCATTTGTTAACGTTAACCATCAATTATGTTATTTGCTGGTTAACGCATAACTTTAATTTAGAAAGAAAATAACAAAAACTCATGCAGATTAAAAATTCAATGCCACAAAATCATCACTAAAAAGTTCACCTCAAAAAAATTGCTTTATGGAACTAATTACACGCAAATCAGAATGCAAAAGCCGCATTGCAAACGAGATACTTATTAAATCTCCTAAAGAAATAGCGACGAACCTAAAGCACAGCAACACGCCAAAATACTGCATAATAGTAAAACCATTCCACCTGTCGTTTCAACCCTACAAACAGATCATCTTTAAGGGAGTGACCCTGAGCGATGACTTTTCTATAGAACTGATCAGGAATAGCGAGCAACCATGTGCTGAGATTCACACAGCCAGCACAATACCAATAGGTTTGTTTGCTTAATATTGATGTGAACGTTCCGCAGCTCCGGTTCATTGACCCGAGACATAGTTTGCTTGCATCCACCCATCCTCACTGCGGCTGGCCATATCTGTAATACACTGCTTTGCGATCTTATCCTGAGCATTACTGATCGCCTTTGTTATCATAGGGTGATTCAGTGGCTCATCTTCTTTCATACCCATTTTCACCATAACATCCTTAATCCCTTCCGAACCGAAAATTCTCAGCAATGCCGCATCCAGGTGCGTAAACACGCGCAATTCAGTGATTCCAAGGCTTTCGCATAGATCTGTCTCGTTACTACGTATAGGGTAATGGCCATAGAAAACAACATCACGACCCGTGGCATTAGACCCATTCAACCTGTCGGCCAGCACAAACCTATCTTCCGCAAATCCTGACAATTCACGCCTGATGGCATCCAGTTCCTCCTGAAACCAAACTGCAACAATGGTTTGCTGTTTTTCTGCCAGTATATTACCAATAGCTTTCATGCAGCCAGTATTATTGAGAAATACTGTGTCACTAACTGTAATCCCTTTTTTTCGTGAGAAGAACATGTGGTTTTATTTGAGATAAAATGGTCATTCGGGCTTATAAAATTAAGAAAAAACAGGATAACACCCCAATCAAAACACCATTTCAGCACTATATAACAGCATAATAATTAATAACTACCGTTAAAAGACGGTGGTCGGATACCGTTAAAAAACGGTATAAAAATCCGTTGAAAAACGGTTGTTTCGATGGCATATTAGTTCAACCTTTGTAATGCTGATACCGATTGTACCCATCAGAAAATACGCTCCCTGTGAGCGCCGTGAAAACACTAATGCTCTGGCTTATACCAGAGCATTCTTTTTTAATTTTTGCGCTTCAAAAATACCAGATACTCACTGAATAGAGGCTCCACTGCTTTTTTGACAATAATTAACTGATTTTCCTTAGCTGCCACTTAGCCCTTTAAGGTTAATCTAGTATATTTGTTGCCATGAAAGTAGTCATTTTCGCAGGTGGCCGCGGAACCCGGATTTCGGAAGAATCCTCCCTCAGGCCAAAGCCTATGATAGAAATAGGCGGTAAACCCATTTTGTGGCATATAATGAAGATCTATGCCTCGTACGGGCATACCGAATTTATCATTTGTCTGGGCTATAAAGCCCACGTGATCAAGGAGTATTTTGCCAATTATTTCCTGCACAATGCAGATATAACTGTTGACCTTTCGAACAATTCGCTAGAGGTACATAAAACCAGTGCTGAGCCGTTTAAGATCTCAATGATCGATACCGGGCTTGATACAATGACCGCAGGAAGATTGAAGCGTGTACTACCCTACCTGAACAACGAGCCATTCATGCTTACTTATGGTGATGGCGTAGCGGATATAGATATCGACGAACTGCTGAAGTACCACAAAAACAGCGGTAAGATCTGCACCATGACCGCTATTCAGGCTACCAGCAGGTTTGGAGTGATCAAAATGGAAGACAGCGGCATTATAGACGGGTTTGAAGAAAAACCTGCCGACTCAGGCACGTGGATAAATGGTGGTTTTTTTGTGGTTGAGCCTGGTATAAAAGACTATCTGCACGACGACGCCGATGATATTATGTGGGAGCGCCAACCCATGAATGACCTTGCAACTGACAAGCAAATTGCTGCATACAAGCATCATTCTTTCTGGAAATGCATGGATACACTGAGGGATAAGGAAGAATTAGAAAACATGTGGCAAACAGAACCTCTATGGAAAAAGTGGTAAGCGCAGATTATCTGCGCTCGGTGTATAAAGGCAAGCGTGTGCTGCTCACAGGGCATACTGGTTTCAAAGGCGCATGGATGCTGCAGATACTGCATTGGCTGGGAGCTAATGTAAAAGGCTATTCGCTGGCCCCTGAGAAAAACAACGACCTGTACCACCAGATAAAAGGCGACTCTCTTTGCTACAGCAGCGAGATACAGGATATTTGCGATAAGCAGAAACTACAGACAGAGATCGGACGTTTTCAGCCCGATTTCGTTTTTCATCTGGCTGCTCAGGCACTCGTTCGCAGAGGCTATGATATGCCATCGTATACTTTTCTGGTAAATGCACAGGGCACTGCACATGTGCTTGATGCCATGCGTGGAATTGAAAAACCTGCAGTGGGTGTGATGATCACAACCGACAAAGTCTACGATAACCCAGAGCGCGGCGAACCTTTTAAAGAAGATGACAAGCTGGGCGGTTACGATCCATATTCGGCGAGCAAAGCCGCGGCTGAAATCGTGATCGATTCTTACAGGAGGTCATTCTTCAACCCCAACGCACATGCCAAACACAATAAGGCTATTGCAGCGGCACGTGCCGGTAATGTAATTGGTGGCGGCGATTACTCCGATGACAGGATCATACCGGATATTGTTAGATCGATTGCATTTGGTGAGACTGTAGGATTAAGAAACCCTAATTCAATCAGGCCATGGCAGCATGTGCTGGAGCCATTGGGTGCTTATCTGCTATTGGGAGCTAAAATGACCGAAGACCCAATTAAATATAGCACAGCTTATAATTTCGGGCCAAACCCCGAAGACATGCTGACAGTTGAGGAACTGACGAAAATATTCATCGAGAGTTTTGGTGCAGGTAGTCATGAAACCATTCCGCAAACCGAGGCACCACACGAGGCAAAACTGCTTTTGCTGGATAGCACAAGAGCTTATGAGCATCTGGGCTGGAAATCTAAAATGGATGCCAGAACAGCGATACAATGGACGGCAGAGTGGTATGCAGACAGGCAAAGAACCGCCCACGAAAAATGCATGTACCAGATAGAAAAGTATTTTACCCCAAACCCCTAAAGGGGCTTAACCGTATTGAATGATAGTAAAAAACATTCTTTCAAATCCATACCTATTCACCATGCCGACATCCTCTGATACCAGAGGATCGTTTGTGAAATCGTTCAGCGAAACGGCACTTAAGAATGTGGGTATTGAATTCACTTTGCGCGAAAGCTACTTTTCGTTTTCTAAGAAAGATGTGATACGCGGCATGCATTTCCAATTGCCGCCTCACCACCATAGTAAGGTGGTATTTTGCCCGGTGGGCGCTATAATGGATGTAATTGTAGATCTGCGCAAAGACTCCCCTACTTTTCTAAGTTGTACAGCCCATGAACTATCTGCAGAGAACCACAAAGCCATTTATATACCTGAAGGGTTTGCCCATGGCTTCAAAGCACTTACAGACGATGCGCTCACCTACTATCTCGTATCTAGTGAGTACAATAAGGAGCACGATACAGGTATCAGGTTTGACTCTATAGGATATGACTGGAACGCAGCAAATCCTATTGTTTCGGCGAGGGACTTGTCGTTTGTGCCGATGAATGATTTTGTGAGTCCTTTTTAAAATTACAGCCAATTACTTTTGTTCAATGTTACCTAATTAGCTAACTTTGTAATTGCATATAAAATGCGGCAAGTACTATTTTTTGGATCAGATTTTTGGGACTTTTACAATAAGCAGACGCCAAAAGTTAAAGAGAGAATCAACTGGACCATTGGCATTATTGGAAGCTTTGAAATTATTCCCGAGAAATACTTCAAGCATATTGAAGGTACTGATCTTTATAAAATACGTGTAAGCTCCGGTAATAACATTTTTAGAATATTCTGCTTTTTTGATAAAGGGAAGCTTGCCATTGTATTAAATGGTTTCCAGAAGAAAACGCAAAAAACACC
>CAIKOJ010000160.1 GCA_903829015.1 uncultured Bacteroidota bacterium | reverse complement strand
TTACTTGGTCGCCTTAAAAATTCACCCGTGAAAAGAAGTTACTTTTTCAGTGCCCTCCCTTTCGGCGGGGGTATTTTTTTATTACTATTAATGAAATGAAATTGTGTAATATATGTTCAAATTCAGTACCTTTAATTGACTAATTGTTCACTGAATGCTCTATGCCATTGTAGATATCGAGACGACAGGAAGTTATGCAGGCGGTAACGGCATAACGGAAATCGGCATTGTGATACACGATGGAACCAAGGTTTTGAACTTTTACGAAACGCTGGTTAACCCTAATATTCCAATACCTTACTTCATACAACGGCTTACCGGTATAGACGATAAGATGGTAGCAAATGCACCATCATTTGAAGAGATAGCTGGCCAGGTTTTCGAATTACTGCAAGACAAGATCTTTGTAGCGCACAACGTCAACTTCGACTACTCGTTTGTTAAGTATCATTTGCAGGCAGCCGGCTACCAGCTAGACTCAAAAAAGCTGTGTACCGTGCGTCTTGCCCGCAAAGTATTACCGGGGCTGAATGGTTATAGTCTTGGAAAACTGACACAGCAACTGGGCATTAATCACAGCCAGCACCACAGGGCCGGAGGTGATGCCCTAGCCACTGCCGACATTCTTGCTCTTATTATTGCAAAGGACACGCAGGGAGTTATTGCCGGTATGCTCAAAGGCAGAAACAGTGAGCAGTACCTGCCACCTCACCTCCCTGTATCAGACCTTGAACAACTACCATCTACGTCGGGCGTTTACTACTTTTATAATACCAACGGCAAGACCATTTACGTTGGTAAGGCAAAAAATATAAGGAAGAGAGTTAAAAGCCATTTTTCAAATAATAAGATCACCAGGCAAAAGCAGGAATTCCTGAGAGAAACGCACCGGATCAGCTATAAGGAGTGTGCAACCGAACTCATGGCTCATATACTGGAGAGTGCTGAAATACGCCGTCTATGGCCTGTGCACAACCGCAGCCAGCGCGGGTTTCTGCCCAGGTATGGCTTGTTTGCGTATGAAGATATGCAGGGCTTCACAAGGCTCACGGTCGAGAAGATCAGGCGAAGTCATAAACCTATTTACACTTTCAATTCTATCACCGAAGGACAACAACGATTGAAAGAACTGTGTGTAGAATTTGGGCTGTGCGCAAGGCTATGTAATGTTGTTACAGAATGTGATTGCGAAGAACACTATGCCGCTGAAATATACAATCAGAAAGCAACAGACGCTATCAACTGGCTGAAAAAACACCTGCCTACATTTGCGTTAATTGACAAGGGCATAGACGATAACGAACACAGTTGCATTCTGGTAAAAGAAGGCAACCTATACGGCATGGGATATATAACCGACAAAAAAGTAGAGCTAAAAAACGTAGAAACGCTCACGAAAAATATGGAACCATTGCAGGACAATGATTACATACGAAACCTGGTTTTTAAGCACGCCACAATGCACCCCGAGAAGTGTATCACATTTGCAAACTAGTGCTGGTTGTATGGTAATTGCATAAGCCCGGCTCATCTATTTTTTTTAACTTGCACACATATTTTTAACACCCGGCAGAATGAATAAAGCGATCATACAGGTAAATAATCTCGTGAAAAAATACGGAGATTTTGAAGCTGTAAAAGGAATTAGTTTCGATGTAATGGAAGGTGAGATATTTGGCTTACTAGGGCCAAATGGTGCTGGGAAGACCACTACCCTGGAGATCATAGAAACTTTGCGCAAAAAAACATCGGGCTCAATAATAGTAGATGGAATGGACCTTGATAAGGAACCGCAATCCATCAAGAATATTATGGGGGTGCAGTTGCAGGCTGCAGGGTACTACCCCAACCTGAATCTCAAGCAGATCATCGCTCTTTTCTCCGGACTATACAACAAAGACATAGACCCAATGGCATTGCTCGATACAGTTAATCTTCGGGACAAAGCAAAAAATAAATTCAAACAATTGTCGGGTGGACAGAAACAACGATTTTCAATTGCAACTACGCTGATCAATGAACCGAGGATCATTTTTCTGGATGAGCCTACAACCGGACTTGATCCACAGGCGAGGCGCAATCTGTGGGAACTGATAAAGCAACTGCGCGAAAGAGGTGCAACTGTAGTGATCACCACCCATTACATGGATGAAGCCGAAGAGTTGTGCGAAAGAGTTGCAATAGTAGACAGCGGGAAAATAGTGGCATTAAGCACACCAAACGAGCTGATAGACAATCTGCTTGCATCTGGCTTCAAACGGTCTAAAGCGGTAAAAGAAGCGAATTTGGAAGATGTTTTTTTGAATATGACTGGTAAGGAATGGCGTGATGAATAGCCTACATATTTATTACCCCAATGTTTCCCTGAATTAGGTAACGACCAATGTATCCTTCTGCCCAATAATGGTTATTTCGTGTGGATAATAGCGATTTTGCTGATTATATCACACCAATTTAACAAGCTTGGCACCTAATTATTTGTACCTTCGCAAAAATTTTCAATTGATGAATTTCAACACCACTAAGATTGCGGAGGAAATGGTTTCCACCAGCG
>CAIKOJ010000159.1 GCA_903829015.1 uncultured Bacteroidota bacterium | reverse complement strand
TTACTTGGTCGCCTTAAAAATTCACCCGTGAAAAGAAGTTACTTTTTCAGTGCCCTCGAAAATTCAGAGCTCTTTAAAAATATAACTTATCAATTATTGTTTCACAAAATTACGGGTACCAATGCGGGTGCCGTTCTCATCATAAACTGTGATAACGTGCATGCCCGGTGCCAGTTTGCTGATGTTGATCTCATTGGTTCCGGCAGCAAAATGCGGATGGTCTATTTCCTTCTTTCCTTCTATGCCGGTTACAACTACTTTAACCGCGGTTGAAGCCTCGATGTACAAAGTAGAGGTTGCCGGGTTAGGATAGATCAGGATAGGAGTACCATTGAGATTTTTAATTCCTAAACTTACTACGTCAAAATAATATCGTGGCGATCTGCCTACACAACCATTCTTATCTGTAACCTCTACAAAATAGAATTCAGTATTTACCGCTGCTACTGAAGGAGAGGTTGCTCCGAAAATTTTGCCTGCCAAGCTATCATACCACTGATAAGTGACATAGCCTGTATCAGTATATAATTCACCGGTAAGGAAGTTATACATAATTGGTGGAGTCGGCAACGGATTCACCGATACGGTCTTAGTCTGGAAACAACCTGTAGGCAAGGTGTACTTAATAGTACTCACGCCATTTAATAAAGCATAAATAACGCCACCGGTGTCAATAGCCACTACTGAAGATGGCGTACTGGACCATGTACCTCCGTACGGACTATCATGTAATGTATCGTTAGTGTTGGGGCAGAGAACATCTATCCCTGTGATTGGTGCCGGTAACGGATTGATTGTTACACGTGTATAAATAGTACAACCTGGTTCAATAGTATATGTAATATCTACAGTGTCTGCATAAACGCCGGTAAATACGCCGCTATTTACATCAACAGTAGCTACTCCGGCATTTGTAGTATGCCATGTGCCGCCAAGTACTGCATCACTCAACGCAGCACTGGTGCCAGGACAAGCGATTTTTGTACCGGTAATTGGTGTTGGATAATCTATTACTGAATACTGCGTAGTACTTAAACAGCCCGCAGCAGTGGTGTAACTCATTGTAGTAATTCCGGCAATGATTCCATTGATCCTACCCGAATCGAGGTGTACCGTAGCGATAGATGGGTATTGACTTATCCAGATACCACCGCCCACAATATTTGTGAGCCAACCCTCGCCACCAACGCAAACACTATCTCTGCCTTCTATCGGTGCAACAGGATTTACTGTTACATCCTTAGATGCGGTACAGCCCGAAGAAACCGTATAATTGATATGCACAACACCCATCGTTACGCCGATTATCTGACCAGGAGCCGTTCCAATCCTAGCTATCGAAGGATCGCTGCTCGTCCAGACACCTCCGGGAGAAGTGGCACTCATTAGTATTGAATCGCTCTGACAAACATTGCCAGGGCCCGATAAACCAACCACATTGATAACAGTAAATGTTTTACAACCTGTGACAGGGAGTGTATAAGAGATCGTAGATGCCCCGATAACAATCCCTGTAACTAAACCAGTTGACGAGCCGATGGTTGCAATAGCAGGATTGCTACTTACCCAAGTGCCGCCCGCTGGTGTGGAACTGAGTGTTACTGTGCTACCCGTACAAATATTTGTACTGCCTGTAATAGCACTTGGTGTTGTATTTACGGTAACAGTAAAGGTGCTGCTTGCACCGGAACATAAAGAATTGGCTACAGTTAGAGTGCCGGTATACACACCCGCAGCAGCCCCAGCAGGAACCGCAAGGGTGATAGGCGACACAGGCAGCGGCGTACTAGCTACATTGGTAAAGCCGGCAGCCAACGCAGCAGGGCTATAAACAATATTATACGTAGTAGGCGTACTGATCGGAGAAGAATAAGTGAGGGTAGTAGAAGTTGCGCCTTGGCAAACAGCCTGTGTAGTACCTAATGTTACAGCAGGGATCGGATCAACATAAACGGTATCAAGCCCGGGAGAAGATGTAGTAGTACCAGATGTTACAGTACAACTGTAAACACCTGCAGCACCAAGAGTTGCAGGGACAGTGATGGTTGCGGTTGTTGCTGTGAATGCACCAGGTCCGGTCCAGGTAAATGTAGGACTAGGAGCAGGAGTAACAGCAGTGAGTGTGATCGTGCCACCCACACAGTAGCGAGTTGCGCCCGTAAAAGTTGGCGGAGCGGCTCCTGCACGGAAAGTAACGATCATGGTTTGGCTTGCCGGAGGACATGGAGAACCTGCAATACCGCCCCAGTTGGAGTTACCAATGTGTGGCCTTACTGAATATCCTGTTCCACATAGGCAGGGCGACTGATTTGACAATTCAACACCTGTAGGATCGCAACCTAACCCTGTAATACAGCCGGTACCCACATACCATGTTTGCGGAGTGGGAGTTGCTGTAGGATCAAACACTGAATAGGCTGTGTATGTACGCAAGGCATTTGCTACTGCCAATGCGATGACCGGATCGTTGCAGGAAATACCTACAGGATCCATAGTACCGCTGATAGTAAAGCCGGTATAAGAATAAGTACTTAATAAACTTGTGACAAATGTAGTCCAGGCAGTACACTGCGTAGTAGGAGTTACACCACCAACAAATGCCTGATTATAAACGATAGTCTGCGCGTTACTACTTTGCGCAGCAAGCATCATTACAACAAAGAAGAGTTTTAGGGAATTGTACAATTTTCTCATTTTTCCTTATTTTTATTAATAAACCAAAATAAAATTACGATATAAATTTCAGAAGAGAAAATTATATCGTAATTACCGTAAATTGATTAACTTATAGTTTATATATACCTCCTAAAATACAGTTTGAATTTCAGAAAATATATCGAATTTCTAACTACAATTTTATTCTTTGATCAATTTTTGCACAGCAACCCTCGTGGCCGTTTCATCATACAAAGTAATTGTATAAACACCCGGCGACAAGCTGCCCAAATCTATTTCATTTTTCCCCTTTATCAGCCCCGTCGTTAATATAGTTTTTCCTTCAATAGAACTAATGACTGAACGAAGTGCCGCAGCCGACTCAACGTATAATCTGTCGGTTGCAGGATTAGGATAAATATTTACCCTGATGCCGCCCATGTTCTTTATTCCCAGGCGGGTCAAGTCAAAATAATATTTTGGAGATATTCCCTTACAACCATTTTTGTCGGTAACCTCAACATAATAGTATTCGGTATTCACAGCGGCAATTGAAGGCGAGGTAGCGCCGGTGACTTTGCCCATGAGGCTATCATACCACTGATAAGTAACATAGCCGGTATCGGTATATAATTCACCGGTTACGTAGTTATAATAAACCGGCGGAATCGAAATCGGACTTACGGAGATGGTTTTAGTTGTCTGACATCCGGTAGGCAATGTATAAAAAATAGTACCCAATCCTGATCCAACAGCCCAGGTTGTGCCCGCAGTATCTATCACTACAACCGAGGTCGGAACGCTTGTCCAGGCTCCCCCTGTCGAAATATCGTGCATTGTATCTACCGTATTTGGGCACATCAAATTGGTGCCTGTAATAGCTGCCGGAAGCGGATTAACTGTGACACGTGTATAAATTGCGCAACCTGGTTCTATAATGTATGTAATGTCTACAGTATCGGCATAAACGCCTGTAACTGTGCCAGTGTATAAATCTACAGTAGCTACGGCGGCATTTGAGGTATACCATTTGCCTCCGGTTACCGGATCAGCCAAAGTAGAACTGGTGCCAGGACAAACTGTTTTAATACCCGTGATTGATGGTGGATAATCTATGACAGAATATGACACGGTGCTGAAACAACCTGTAGGTAACACATAGCTGATGGTTGTGATACCCGCAACTATACCGGTTATCCGGCCCGAGTCGGGATGAATGGTTGCAACAGCAGGATAAACACTCGTCCAGGTACCGCCGCCAACAATATTCGTTAACCAGGCAGTTCCGCCCAAACAAACGCTGTCTCTGCCTTCAATTGGCGCATGTGGATTTACAGAAACAGTCCATGTGGCAACACAACCTGATGTGAGCAGGTAACTTATTGGTACTACCCCCATTGCTGCACCGGTAACTACACCTGCTGCATCTACAGTAGCAATGGTTACATCGCCGCTGGTCCATGTACCGCCACCGGAAGTGGAAGTCAAAGTAATATTATCACCCGCGCAAACATGGTCGGGGCCTGAAATGCCGACTACATTTATTAATGCGGTGGTGAGGCAACCCGTACCAGATAAGGTATAAGTAATTGTGGTAGAACCGACGGTGACGCCAGTTACAAGCCCTGTAGATGAACCAATAGTAGCAACAGCCGGCAACGTACTTGTCCAATAGCCACCCGAAGTGGCATCGGTAAGTGTGATGGTGCTGCCTGTGCATGTATTAGCCACACCGGAAATTGGTGCAGGATTAGGATTAATAGTCACAGTGAACGCGGAACCCGGTCCGGTACAAGAACCGTTGTTTACCGTTATTGTTCCGGTATAGACAGCTGCCGGTGCAGCAGCAGGCACACTTAATACTATAGGCGAAACAGGCAAAGTAACTGCCGTAACGTTTGTAAAACCAGCGGCCAGTGCTGCCGGACTATAAGTAATAGTATAGTTGGTTGGGCTGCTGGTAGTGGATACGTAAGGAAGATTTGCAAAAATGGCACCACTGCACACAGCCGGGTTTGTACCCAATGTGATCGTAGGCTGAGGAGTAACGACAATTGTATCCAATGCAGGCGCAGATGGAACACCACCCGAAGTTACTACGCAGCTATATACACCAGCTGTTGCCGGCGATGCTGTAAAGGTAATAGTTGCAGATGTGGAAGAGAATGCACCCGGACCTGACCATGCGTATGTAGGGCTAGGGAAAGGAGAACTAGCTGTAAGAGTTACGAAGTCGCCTGTGCAATAATGGGTTGGACCTGCGATAGTTGGCGGTGGCGGGCCAGTTTGCCAAACCTGTATTTCCCTGAAATTTGGATTGATGAGCGGAGCCGTACAGTTTACGAACTGAAGAATAGTTGTTGTAACCGGAGGAAATGACATTGAGTCGGCCTGGCAAATAGCAGTGGTATATGGTGCTATTACGGTCCATCCGGTACCATTCCAATATTCCACACTGCACGAGGTCATCGGCCTGTCGGCATGATAAAAAACCACTTTACTGAAAGTAACCGGAGCAGACCATGTATAAGTAATGGTTCCGGCGTTGGCTACCCAACCCCAGGGAGTAGCACAGGTACCGTAGCCGCTACAACCGGTAAAACCCACTATAAAGTTGTCGTTATAGTTGGCTGGCCCGTATACAGTAACTCCAGAACCGGCAGTCTGGCTGGCAACAGCCGTCAGCGCCACATTGGTTTGCGCTTTAACTGTCCCTGAAAACGGAACCATGAGTGCTAATAATAAAGCAATAGGGAAAATCAGCTTCAACATGCTGCTATTGTGAAAAGTACAATTCTGAGCCATAGCATTGAAAATTAGCTTTTACTAATATAAGTTCAACCTTAAAAAAATCAAATTACCTCAATCAATACAACTAAGAACCTCGCTGTCCATTTTCTACCCCCAACATTACCTTTTCGCAGAACATCGCGATAAGAACATTGTTGAAACATTCTGTTTCAGGAAAAAGACTATTCCTTAATCAGTTTCTCTACAACCAATCTTCCACCATTTTCATCATACAACGTGATGATGTACATGCCACCGGCAAGCTTACTGATGTCCATTGTTCCGGGATTAACTTTCTCCATAACGACTCTGCCTTCCACGCCTGTTATTACAGCTCTGGTACCGGCAGGTGCTTCGATCTGCAGATTATCATTTGCAGGGTTAGGATAAATTTTGATATCCTCCTTCGTCAATTGGTTAACACCAACATTGAAGATGTTGAGTGCCAGCGTAGAGAAGCCTCTGCAACCAATTGCATCTCCAACAATTACCCTGTAGCTTCCGTTGAGGTGCGGCACATAACTATAATTAGTAGCACCGGGAATAGAACTCAGATTCAGATACCACTGGTAAGTTGAATAAGTGTTTGAAGTAGAAAGCGTAGTACCTGAGAAGGTAATAGTAGGCGTAGGCAATGAATTAACAGTAACTGTTTCAGGGTTTGTAGTTACAGTACATGTACCTGAACCACCCGAAACCTGAACCACGCAAGTATAAACACCGGATGTTGTAGCCGTGTAAGTCACAAATGTTGCACCAGGAATATCTACACCGTCTTTCTGCCATTGATACAATATAGTACCAACCGCACCACCGGGGTTAGCTGTAAGAACTACATTGCCGCCAATGCAAAAATGTAATGCCGTGGTAAAATCTATTACGGCATCAATGCCTGCGGTAACAACCTCTGCTGCCGAAATTGTGTGGCATCCGAAAGCATTTGAAATATCAACTGTGTAAGAACCGGAAGTGAACGCCTCATAAGATGCATTTGTTTCTCCGGCAATAGGAACGCCACCATTGCTCCATTGATAAGTAACTCCGCCCACAGATCCGTCTAAGATAACACTACCTCCCGCACAAAATGTTGTTGCTGAAAGTGGCGTGATCGTAGATGCCGGAGCAGGGTTTATAGTCAAGGCAAGTATAGAATAGCAACCTGTACCCAATGTATAGGTAATGTTACAACCCGGAGTTGTTAAACCTGAAACGACACCAGTTAGCGAACCAACTGTAGCAATAGTTGTGTTCTGGCTAGACCAAGTGCCGCCGCTGGTAGGATCTGAAAGAGTTGTGGTTGTGTTCTGACAAAATACTGCTGTGCCAGAAATTAACGCAGGCAGCGGATCTACGTTTATTGGACCAGTGATCTGGCAGCCGGTAGAAGCTACGGTGTATGTAATAGTTGCTGTGCCAGCGGTAATACCAGAAACTACCCCACCTGCGGTAATTGTAGCAAATGGCGCACCGCCTGAGAACGAGCCTCCGGGCGTAGCGTCTGTAACTGTAATAGTACCTGCTTCACACACATTCGTAGGCCCTCCGATTGCCAATGGCAATGCATTTACCACCACAACCTTTACAGCCTGGCAGCCACCCTCAGTATAGATAATATTCACAGAGCCACCACTTACGCCGGTTACAATACCAGTGGAACCAACTATTGCCGTAGTTACTGAACTACTGCTCCATGTACCACCCGGAGTTGCATCGGTTAAAGTAATTGTAGAACCCACACAAACATTGCTTGGACCTGCGACCGGAAGTGGCGCAGGATTCACAGTCATTTCGTATGTTTCTGGCGGGCATCCGCCTGTTGTATAAGTAATTGTTACGGTTCCGGCCAACACACCTGTAACAACGCCTGAAGAAGCACCCACAATAGCTGTGCCTGAAGAACTGCTTGTCCAGGTACCGCCGGCAACACCATTGGTTAAGGTAACAGAAGCGCCCTCACAAACGGAAGTTGGACCACCAATCACTGTCGGCGGATCATTAACCGTCATGCCATAGGTAACAAAACAGCCGGTAGGTAGTGTGTAAGACATGGTGGCAACACCTGCGCCTACACCAACAACCAGACCTGACGATAATCCTATCGTAGCAACAGAGCCATCAGAGCTGGTCCAGTTACCTGTACCGGAAAGATCTGACAGTGTAGTACCGCTGGCCACACAAACATTTGTAGCACCGGTAATTGGTGAAGGCAACGGATTTACAGTAACATCTGCAGTTGTGAAAGTTGCAGTAGCACTATATGTGATGCAATCATTAATAGCAGTAAGCGTGTACACACCAGCCGCAGTAGGAGCTGCAGTTAGCGTGCTTGTAGCACCTGCGCCTGAATAGCCTCCCGGGCCACTCCATGTATAACCACCTGAAGCACCTGTAGCTGCACCGGTAAGCGTAAGCACATCACCATCACAAACCGGATTAGGTGAAGCTGCTGCCGACAAAGCCGTAGGCGGCGGACAATAAGTAACTGTTATGTAAGGCGCGTGTCCTACAGTAGTTGTAGACGCTGTTGAACCAGTTTCACCTGCGTATGTGTACACCCTTGAAGCACCACCTGTAAAGCAAATAGACACCTTGCCACCTGCATTGCCTTGTATAAAGCCTTCTGCTGCAATAGTAGAAGCCAGAGTCTGGTTACCTGTTGCAGTACCGTATGTAGCTGTTGAAATTGATGTACCGGCAACCATATCAGCAAATAACGTAGCTGGTACAGTAACGGTAGAAAGGTCACCTGCATAGCCAAAAGTATTCCATCCTGAAGGCACACCAGAGCCGCCATACGTGTTGGTGTACATACCAATAGTAACACTGCTGACAACTGAACCAACAGGAATACCACCCACACCACCCAGGTTAAAAACAGCATAACCACGCTGTGCAGCGGCTGTTGACACCATATTACCATCATTTCTTGCACCAGCTGTTGCATTACCTGTTGTAAAAGACCCCGCTGCGCCTGAAGCCCAGATAGTAACGGTAACAGGCTGAGCAAATGCACTGAAACCCAGACAAATCAATAAGGATAGAAAGTAAAATTTTTTCATACTGCTTTTAAATAAAACTGTGAACCATTCAATAAACGCCTTAGCGGCAAAAATTCTTGATATACGACAAATAGAAATTATCTTTAACTTTTGGTTAAAAATAACAACTTCGCCTATTTGTTTGGAAAAATAGACATAATCTCCCGAAAAATCAAATATTACGTAGCAAATATTTATAAACTGTATGCAAAGGGTTTTCCTAATATACCGGAAGCTTACTTCCTGATTAAAAAAGCATGCAGAAGTCAAAAGCAAAAAAATCATCAATTGATCTGGTTCAGAAAGTAAAATCCACCCGGTTAGTTGCGCCTGTCGATGCCCCAGTATAGTTTCTGACGGATAGTTTTCAGGAAGTTGTGCTCATCGGGGCGAACCAGAGAAACAGTAAATGACTCTTTTTTAATGGCCAGCTGCACATTGCTTTTGATCATTTCGGTGCGGGCATCCATGGTACACAAAAAATGCTCAGTTCTGCCTTCTATCTCAAACGAGATAACATTGTCGTCCGGCACTACAATTGGCCGCGTGTTCAGGTTATGTGGCGCAACAGGGGTGATCACAAAACTGGAGGTTTGCGGAAAAACCACCGGACCACCACAACTTAATGAATAGCCGGTTGAGCCGGTTGGGGTGGCTACTATCAGTCCATCGGCCCAATAAGTGTTCAGGAATTCGCCGTTCAGATAGGTGTGTATCTTGATCATCGACGAACTGTCCTGACGATGGATTGTAAACTCATTGAGCGCAAAAGGAGCACCGTTAAACAGAGGAACACTGGAATCGAGATGCAGCAAAGTGCGCTTTTCCAATGTATAGGATCCTTTCACCAATGAAAGGATAGCAGCCTCTACCTCATCGGCAGGTATAGCAGCCAGAAAGCCCAGCCTGCCCAGGTTTACGCCAATTAGTGGTATATTTGAATTACCTACAAAACACACAGAATCGAGCATGGTGCCATCGCCACCGAAACTGAACAGCATATCAGTATTGGGCGGAAGATCTTTTTTACCGGTAAAGAAACGAGGGGTGCATTTAAAATTAAGATGCGGCTCCAACCGGTCGTAAAACTCTTTGTAAAAAACCATCTGTAGCTTGTGCAGCTCCAGTAAACTCAGTATTCTCAGCAGGATTGGAACATCCTGCTCATCGAAAGTGCGGTTGTAAAGTGCTACCAGCATAAATTCAAATATAGTCTTTAGTAGATAGTAGTTAGTCGTTAGTATTTAGTGGATAGTAGTTAGTAGATAGACGTTAGTTGAAACATTGGGCTGCGCACGGCTGCTACTCACTATTAAAATGTAAATATAAACCATTTTGGCTCATGTGGTTCCACGCTAACTCCATGCGGATCTTTACGTCGTAAAGCGTTACCACATCCAGACCAACACCTGCACTATACAAGATTCTATTACCCAGGAAATTATTGTGCTCTGTGGCACCATCTATGTAACCCAAATCTGCAAATATCTTTGGATAAATGCGGATGGGCAATGTGGTAAAATACCTGATGGGCAGTGAGTACGTATTATTGAAAAGCTCGCGCTTAAGATCGAAACGAATCATGCCATAATTACTGCCATCAATCACATAATATTCATAGCCCCTCAAATAGTCGGTTTGAGTACCCAGCCCACCCTGAAAAAAATAAGGCTGCTTTGCAGGATACATGACCCTGCCTCGGAAAATTGCCGACGTATACCACTTGTGTAAAGGGCTGGCGAACCACCCAGCCTCCACATTGATAAAACTCTGAAAATCCAGTCCGGTAAAGCCTTTGCGCACCACTGCCTGTGCAACCGCCTTAAAACCCTTTAGCGAATAACTCCAGTTGTCCACACCATTATATTCCATGCGGTAATAGAATTCCAGGAACCGGGCATCTGTGCTTTTGTTCGAAAAAAAATCACTGTTCAATCTAAGCAGTGTATCACTTACTTTATAGTCTTTATAGTTCAACTGAAAAATATGCCGCTTGGCATATTTAGGGCGGAAAATAAAGCTGATACCTCCCTCAGTTTGCTGCATGATCACCGGGCCGGTATAGAGGCCAGCGTACAATAGTTTATTAGAATCGCAAATATAGTTGGCTTGCCTGCTCTGCGAAAAACTCAGCCACATACCAAACCCGTTGGTCTGTCCTTGATTTGCATACGGACGGGAATAGCTAATACCTAGTTTCTGAGTGTACCCCCCTTGCGCAGTAATGGCCAACTGCTCCAGATCGCCCCTGAAATTCTTATCGGTAAGCGTAACCCCAACAGTGGCCCGCCTCAGGTCGTGATCCTGTTTCTCCCACCATGTATTGAAATTGCGATCAGCAAACTGCAGAATAAACGAGGGAATGATCACCCAGCGCTCTTTTACCGTAATAAACAGGTCCAGTCCGCCGGCATTATTTTCGGTGCGTTGTATTACTTCATTGAACAATTGCAGATTCATCAGCCGGAGCCTGTTTTTCTCCAGCCTGGCATCAAGCGAATCTGCAGGAACCTCATCACCTTCGTGCAGTGCCATCTCGCGCAGTATTACCCTTGTACGGGTATGTTTATTGCCGTCAATAGTGATCTTGCCGATCTTTACACTGGCTGCAGGTGCAACCTGTCCGTAGCTACAGGCAACGGAAAACAAGACCAATAAAATAAAAAGAATACGGCAGCGCATTTAATGTGCTGCAAGATAGTATAGTTTGCAGGAAGTATAGGAGCCAGTAGCAGCATTCACGCTGCACTACCTCGGAGTGCCGCAATTAAACTAATGTTTCTGCATCCGTTTCCAACATTTCAGCTAACTTTATCTTAGATAATCAGCTATGAAACGCCTCCTTGTTTTTTCCATTGTTTTATTTTTAACCGGTGCAGCATGTATCACATCCTGCGTACATAAAACAAAGGAGTTTCCGGCACCTTTCGACGATGGCGGCTACCCTGCCGATGTGGCAAAAATACTGAACAATAAATGTACCTATTCGGGCTGCCACAATTCGGCCAGCTACCAGAATGCCGCGGGTTTGCAACTGGATACATGGGCGCACCTGTTTAAGGGAAGCGTGAGCGGTGCCGAAGTAGTGGCATACAGTACCAAATACAGTCCGTTATTGTATTATACCAATACCGATCCTTCGCTGGGTGTGGTTGCCACCAATCCCGGTCACCTGGATACACCACTTACGCGCGATGAATACATGGTACTCTACAACTGGGTGGCGAGAGGCGCACCCGACAAGAACGGCAATATTCCGTTTGCGGCGCCAACACCCGATACCCGGCAGAAAATATACCTGACACTGCAAGGTTGCAGACTGATAGCTGTAATTGATGGCCCGAGCCGGCAGGTGATGCGTTATATACCGATAGGAAACGCAACTAACCTAAGCCCGCACGATGTGGAAATATCTGCAGATGGTAATTATGCCTATGTGCCTTTTTACAACGGCAGCTTTGTGCAAAAGATAGATGTGCGCACAGATACCGTGGTGGGTAGTGTAGATGTGGGCAGCGTTGCACTAGGCGGCACCGGGCTTTGGAGTATCCTTTCTTTGTCTCCACTAGATACTGCATTTATGGTCAGTGGCACCATAGGCAACGGTTGTCTGGTGCAGGTAAATACCAATACCATGCAGATAAACCCGCGCCGATCAATCGATCAGGTTACAGGCGGCACGTCTGCCTTCCCCTACCCTCACGGCCTTGCCTACAATGCCACCTACGATACTTTTTATGCCACACTGCTGACAAACATCGTTAAATATGCATTCGACAATGCCGGTGTGCTCACCTATAGTAAGTACATTACTGCCACAGGCAATCCGCACCAGATACAGATGACGCCTGATCGCTCAAAATACTTCGTGACATGCCCCGACCCAACAGCATCTGGCGCAAATACAGTGCGTGTGTATGATGCAAAAACCGACACCCTCGTCAAATCAATTACTGTAGGTGCAAAACCTCAGGAAATGGATATTTCGCCATCGCGGGGGCTGCTGTTTGTGGCCTGTATGGAAGATGCTTTCAATCCGTTGCTCAACAGGCGCGGATCGGTATATGTGATCGATTACAACACCCTCGAAACAGTAAAAATTATCTACGGAGATTTCTTTCAGCCGCACGATGTGACTGTTGATGAGCCGGATGGACTTATATATATACCCAGCCGCAATGCCGACCCTACCGGACCTGCGCCCCACCATGCCACTTCCTGCAGCGGCAGGCCAGGCTGGTACTCAGTTTACGACCTGAATACCCTACTGCCCGTCGACAACAAACGCTACGATGTGCCGGTAGACCCGTATGCGATAGCTACCCGGTTTAAGTGACAACAAACATAAAATACGCACATAATAATGGTATCAGCTGAATAGTTTTTGCAAAACCGCCGAGCACTAGCTACTTTTACTCCCCTAACCAATCAACCAATCAACCAATCAACCAATCAACCAATCAACCAATCAACCAATCAACCAATCAACCAATCAACCAATCAACCAATCAACCAATGCTCACAGTATCGCTGCACGGAATAAAAATACACGCTCCTATAGGTTTGTACCCCGAGGAAAAAATTGTAGGCAATAACTTTGTGACAGACGTAGATATGTGGCTGCCCGATGTACAGCCCTGGCCGTTTGCCGATTATTCGCTGATACAGCAGTCGGTGGCAGCGATATTCAGTCAGCCTGCTGAATTGCTTGAAACCGTTGTACTAAATATACACGATACACTGATGCAGGTTTTTCCATATGCCGAAAAAATAAGGGTTTCAGTAAAAAAGCTGAATCCACCCATGCCTGGCGAAGTAGCGTATGCTATGGTTTGTTATGAAACTCCGAAGTCTTGATTAGGAGCAACCCTTTACATCTTCACAAACTTCTTTACCAGCACACCCTGCCCGCCCTGTAGTGCAATAAAGTACATACCCGGTGCAAGCGCACCCACCGGCACTGTTGTTTGTGCACCTGTTATGGCTTGCTGTATCAATACCTGACCTAACTGATTGGTAACCGACAGCGATGTGTAGCTGCCCGGTGCGGCTTCTATCGTCAGTGCTTCACCGGCGGGATTGGGGTGCAGGTTTACTGCGGTCAGAGAAGGCGATGCAGGGATGGCTATACCTTCCACACAGTTGGCAATGCTTACCAAGCGTGTAGCTGCCGATGTGCCACACACATTGGTGACAGTATAACTGATCAGATCGGTGCCGGGGGCGACGCCGGTTACTATGCCGCCGATAACTGTTGCATTGGCGTTTGCGGCCGACCATGTACCCGATGGTGTAATATCTGATAACTGAATAGTATCGCCAATACATACAGTGTCCTTACCTGTTATGGCACTGGCCGTCGGTGCCTGCAATACAGTAACAATAACTGTGGTGGTATCGCTGGCAAATGAGCCATCAATAACACGCACTTTAAAAGTATCTGTGCCTGTATAGCCTAGGGTGGGGGTGTACGACAGCCCTGTAGTAGTGACCAAGCCACCGGTAGAGAAAGCTGAATAAGAGGCCACTGCAGAGCCATGAAACGGTCCATAGACCAGTTGCCACGCTTCTGTTTGCATAACATCTGAATCTACTACCGACAACAAAGTATCTATGATGGAGAACTCAGAACATACTGAAAGGTGCTGCACATGCCCACCCAAAAAATAGGGCAGGTGATTGGGTGGGCCTATCATACGGATACGGTTGTTCCAGTTATCAGAAAAAACAACATTGCCGTTTCGGAGGCAGGTGATACCCATCGGGTTGTATATCTGAGCGGCAGTAGCCAATCCACCATCGCCCGAAAAACCACCTGTGCCGGTACCGGCAATGGTATGAATGATACCAAAGGTATCCACTTTCCGTATAACTTTACTGTCGTAATCTGCCAGATATACATTGCCAGTATCATCTGTCCCCAGACCATATATGTGCGTAAATTTTGCGCCGGTAGCCAGTCCACCGTCTCCACTGTACCCATAAATACCATTGCCCGCAAATGTAGTAATGATGCCAGTTGCATCAATTTTACGTATCCTGTTGTTGTTCATATCGGCTACGAAAATATTGCCCCGACGATCTGTAGCAATTCCACGAATAAGATTAAATTTGGCGGCTGTTGCCGCGCCGCCATCACCGCTGAAACCCGGTGTGCCAATACCGGCAAATGTGGAAATAATACCGGTGGAATTTACTTTCCTAATACAGTTGTTTGTAGCATCTGCAATAAACACATCGCCTGCAAGATTTACTGCGACACCTATCGGTACTAACTGAGCTGCCGTTGCAGGGCCTCCATCACCCGAATAACCCACTGTACCGCTCCCTGCATACGTACTAATAATACCTGAAGGCCTGACGACCCTAACCCTACCAGAACCTGTAGTGATATATATATTGCCTGCATAATCCACGACCAAGCCAACATTCATTGCAATCCCCGCAGCCGTAGCCTGGCCACCATCTCCTGTGTCTGCACCATAACCATTCCCTGCTACGGTATTTATTATGCCGGTGGGGCTAATTCGCCGAACGTGAAAATTTCCTTCAACAAAATAAGTGTTGCCGGAAGTGTCACAAGATACACCACTGCAACGGAAAACCCCCGCCGCCGTGGCGGGACCGCCATCTCCGCTATAACTGCCGATCGGCCCTGTTGGACCTATCCCTGCAATGCTCGTAATAATCTGCGCCGGAGAAGTCACAATCTGAAAAAGCAACAGTAATAAACTTAATAAACATAGAGTTACTTTTTTCATTTCTAATTGATTTTTTCTGAGCTATGTTTGTTAAAATTAACCAGCGTTAATTGTCATTCCAAATTATTCAATTCTATAGCGTTATTTATGTAAAAAAGAGTTGACACATACCCACCATATGCCAACTCTCTTTTATTAGTTAAAATCAATAGTTACATTACTCATTGGTGTCCCAGGTAACGATGAACTCCAAGTGCTTGTTCCGCTTGTACAAAGAGTGCCACTCCAAGTGGAACCACCTGTTGTGCACATTGGACCCAATGCTGTTTCAGCCATATCACCACCTGCACCTGAGCATGGGTCAGGGCACTGCCACTGGAATGACACATCTGTCCAAGTGAAATCGGTGGTTATTGTCATACCCCAAATCGAAATAAATGTTGTTTCATAACTGAATGTTGGCGCAACATGAAATGCCGCCGGATTAGCCCAAGTTATTGATGAACAAGCACCTCCGGATGGACATAGATAATACGTTGTTCCGATAATATCACAAGGGCTAGGATCGCCTTCTGTTGCGGCTACGGCAGCCATTGTAAAATAAACGCCACACTGGGAGTTATGATTAACTACCGTTAGTGAACCTGCCTGTGCAAATAGGCAGTTTGCACATAAAACTAATGCTGCGATTAATAAATTCTTTTTCATGCTTTATATTTTTTGTTCCCCTACTCTTTGAACGGCTTTTCGGGTTTTGCCGGTGGTAAAAATTTCAGGCGGCCGCACTGGATTTTATCGCTATACAAAGTTTGGGAACATATTTTAATTGAAAGATTAAAAATGGCGTTATTTTATTCTCCCTGAGAATATTTTGTTAATGAAAAAAATACGATTTCAGGTGGAGGGGAATTCATTCGGTTGTATTTTAAGGTAGGCGCATATTTTCAGCAGCGTGCTGTATTTCAGCGAGGTATACCTACCGCTTTCAATTTTGCTCAGTTCAGCTTGAGGTATACCAGTTGCCTTTGCAACATTATCCTGTTTTTCGCCCGCTTCGTGCCTTTTGCGGGCAATCAGTTCGCCTATTGCAGCAAGGTTTTTATTTATTACTTCATCCTGTTCCATGTAGCAGGGGTGTAAACAATAAAGTTCGGGCTATATATCCAGATTTGCTACCGTTTTTTAACGGTATTTTTGTACCGTCTTTTAACGGTGGGTGCGTGTTTGTATTACCCATCTCAGGTGCGCTTAAGTATTCTCCCCCGGAGCACCCTCATTATAAACCACCTACACACACGATAAATAAATATCTGATCGTGTACCAAAGATTGCAGGCGGTTTTTACGTCTATAGTTACAATGAGCTGTTTTTCATCGCAAAATCCTGCCTGATCGATATAAAATCTTACTCCTGATTTTTACCGGAAATTATTCTTTGCACCCATCATTATTTTATGTAACTCATAAAATGATAACACAGTTATAACAGCATTTGTAGCCAGTGAAACTATTTTTTAAAATATTTTTACCGTTAATTGTTTTTTAGGGTCGTACTTATATCTTTGCAGACCAACATAAATTTAAATTCAACTAAATATTCAGAAAACACAAAAACAAAAACAAACTATGGCAGATGTAAAAGCGGCTTCAGTTTCCCACGGAAACAGTGCCGGGAAACCAAAGAACTCAAGCAACTTTATGACCAATCTTATTGTCGTTGCTGCGTGTATTGTAGTGGGGTTTGTAACCTGGAAATATGTGCTCGGTAGCGACAGCAACTTCCTCGATGCGGCTAAAGAAAAAGCAAAAGGCACTTTGGGTCTTATGTATCAGGGTGGTTTCGTTGTACCTATATTGTTGGCTACGTTGTTTACCCTGTTGTGTTTTGTGGTTGAGCGCGCGCTTACCATCTTCAAAGCAAAAGGCAAAATGGATGCAGGTGAGTTTGTAAGAAAAGTACAGTACCACCTGGCTAACAAAAATGTAGACGCAGCTATTGCTGAGTGCGACAAGCAGGCAGGCAGTGTGGGCAATGTAATGCGCTCAGGTCTTAAAACCTACAAGCACATGATCACTGATAACAGCCTGACTCACGACCAGAAAATACTTACTATCCAGAAAGAGATCGAAGAAGCTACAGCTCTTGAGCTGCCAATGCTTGAGAAGAACCTCGTGTTCCTTTCAACCATTTCTTCGTGCGCTACCCTGTTGGGTCTGTTTGGTACGGTATTGGGTATGATCCGCTCGTTCCAGTCAATGAATACTGCCGGTGCCCCTGATGCTGCTGCCCTTGCGGGTGGTATCTCTGAAGCCCTGATCAATACCGCACTGGGTATTAGTACTTCATTCATCGCTATCATAGCTTACAACTTCTTCACCACTATCATAGACGGTGTTACCTATGGTATTGACGAGAGTGGTTTTACTCTTACCCAGAGCTTCGCTGCTACTTACAAATAAGCAGGCAGGGAAGAGAGACTGTTTGCGCGGGTATCGCCCGATGCTGATTTGGTCTGCATTCCGGCAAGCTGTTGAAATGATTTAAATAAATATGCGAAAAAGATGTGTGGATTTTTACGAATCCACCATCTTATTAGTTTAACAGTTGAAGATAATATACAATGCCTCACGTAAAACTACCCAGGAAGAGCACCCACATCGACATGACGGCGATGTGTGACGTGGCTTTTCTGTTGCTTACGTTCTTTATGTTGGCCACTAAGTTCAAACCGGAGGAACCGGTAGTGGTGAAAACCCCTTCTTCTATTTCTGATATCCAGTTGCCTGACGTAGATATTATGCTGCTCACCGTGGATACAAAGGGAAGGATCTTTTTCGCAATTGACAATAAAGTTAAGCGTAAAGCACTGATTGAAGATATCGATTACAACAAGGGACTTAAACTTACAGAACAGGAAAAAACGGCGTTTGCAATAGACGCTTCTATTGGTGTTCCTTTTAGTTCGCTCAAGCAATACCTTGCAGCTACTCCCGAGGAAAAGAAAACAATGAATATGAATGCACCGGGTATCCCTTCAGATACTTCTGTAGCAAATCCAAACAATGAGCTGGCCGCCTGGATTAAGAGTTCCAGGGAAACCAACCCAAAAGTGAGGATCTGTATCAAAGCAGATGGCGATGCATCGTACCCAAGTGTGCAGAAGATCGTAAAGACGCTGGAAGGTTACAAAATATTTAAGTTCAACCTGATCACTAACCTGAGGGGCATTCCTCCGGGTACCGCGGCAGCGGCCGATGTTGCTGCCGGCAAGAGTGGTGCAGCTAAGTAAACGAATCATTATTTTAAGAAAAAAGGAAAATATTTAGTGTTATGGCAGAATTAGATACCTCCGGCGGGGGGCATAAGAAAGGCCCCGGAGTCAAAAAAGGTAAAAAACTAAGTACACGAATAGATCTTACTCCCATGGTGGATCTTGGGTTCCTGCTGATCACATTCTTTATGTTTACCACTACACTGGCTAAACCTAAAACAATGGAGATCAACATGCCTTACAAGGATCCGACGATGAAGGAAGAGGAAAAGAACAAGATCAAAAACAGTGTGGCGCTGACCATTCTTCTAAGCAAAAACCACCGTATCTATTATTACGAGGGTATAGGCGACGATCCGTCGAAAGCACCAGATCTGAAGATCACTTACTTTACCCCTCAAAAAGGCATCAGGGACGAGATCATTGCCAAGAAGAAAATGGTGGATGATATGAAGCGCACCGGTGCTCTTGGACCAAAAGACGAAACTACTGTATTGATCAAACCCGATACCACCAGCACATACAGCGATCTGGTAAACATTCTGGACGAGATGAACATCAATGACGTAAAGGTTTACGCCATCATTGATATCTCCGACATTGAGCAGGGCTTCATCAAGGCAACTGAAGATGCAAGTGCAGGAGTAGTTGCGCCCAAATAATCAAAAAAGTAACTAGTCTGAAAATAAGTTGAAAAGTAAATAGTACTTAAGACTAAAAAGAATTTAGATGGATATTAATAAGATACTAACCAGTGACTACATAGATATCATCTTCGAAGGGCGAAACAAAGCTTACGGAGGCTATGAGTTGCGCAAGAACTATCCTAAACGGGTGGTTAGGTCACTTACACTGCTTTTGGGCATTATGGTGGCTGCAGGCGTTTATGCGATCGTAAATATGAACATTAAGCCTGAGAAGAAGCCCGTAGCCATGCTGAAGCAGGTAACACTGGCAGACCCTCCGCCAATCGACCCTAAGAAGCCACCACCACCGCCTCCTCCGCCACCGCCTCCTCCGGTAAAACCAACGGTTAAGTTTACACCGCCGGTAATTAAGAAGGATGAGGAAGTAAAAGAGGAAGAAGTACCACCTCCACAAAAGGAGATCACTGCTTCAGGTCCTAAAGACGAGAAAGGAGATCCTAATGGTATTGATCCGGGTATAGTTGATAAAGGTACCGGTACCGGCGTAGTTGCCGCACCACCTCCGCCAACCATCTTTACCTATGTGGAGCAGATGCCTGAGTCTGGTTACGACTGGAACGGATACCTTTCTAAAACTTTCCGTTACCCTGATGCAGCACGCGAAAGCAATATCAGCGGTCGTGTAATTGTGAAGTTTGTAGTTAATGAAGATGGCGGTATATCAGACGTTACAGTAGTACGCGGCATTGGCGGCGGCTGTGACGAAGAAGCAAAAAGGGTAATTTTGAGTGCTCCTAAATGGAAACCGGGTAAACAAAACGGTAAACCGGTAAAAGTGTACTTCACCCTGCCGATTGTGTTTAAGTTAGAGTAATACTTTTCAAAGCATATTTTAAGAAAGCCGTATCCCAATGGATGCGGCTTTTTTAATGCAGGTTTGCCTGAAAAAGTTGCAACTACCTCAATGCAGACAACATCATTATTAGTGCTTAATCATCAAACACACAATGCACATAAACAGTAGTTTTGTATCTTTGTAACAACCTGTTATGATATTGCATTAATCATTCATGGCTGCCTTAGCTACTTGCCCACTAAGACCAGCCGCAAAAACCATTGATGAACAAAGAGGTAGTTATTAAGGCAGAAAATGTATCTAAATTGTACCGGCTCGGTCAGGTGGGTACAGGCACCCTGAGCCACGACCTCAAAAGATGGTGGGCACTTACCCGCGGCAAGGAAGATCCCTATCTGAAAGTAGGCATCACCAACGACCGCACACAGAAGAACAACAGCGACTATGCGTGGGCTTTGAAAGATATTGATTTCGAAATAGAGCAGGGAGACACCGTAGGCATTATTGGTAAAAACGGGGCAGGCAAATCTACCTTGCTCAAAATACTATCCAGAGTCACTAGCCCTACCAGCGGACTGATAAAAATAAAGGGCAGGATCGCCTCGCTGCTGGAGGTGGGTACAGGTTTTCACCCTGAGCTTACCGGTAAAGAAAACATTTACATGAACGGTGCCATTCTAGGCATGACCAAAAAAGAGATCAACCGGAAATTTGATGAGATAGTTGATTTTGCAGGGGTAGCACTGTATATAGATACTCCGGTGAAAAGGTATTCATCTGGCATGTATGTACGTCTGGCATTTGCAGTGGCGGCACATCTGGAGCCTGAGATACTGATAGTAGATGAGGTACTCGCAGTAGGCGATGCCGATTTCCAGAAGAAATGCCTGGGCAAGATGGGCGATGTGGCCAGCCATGGGCGCACGATCATATTCGTGAGCCACAACATGCAGGCAGTGCAGAGTCTGTGCAAGACAGCCATATACCTGAAACAAGGCATGATAGCCGATCTGGGAAGAACAGATAAGGTGATCAATAATTACCTGAGCAGGGAGGTGAAGAATTGCCTGGCTACCAACTGGAACGAATCTGAAGCTCCCGGCAACGAACACATCACTATGCTTCATGCCGAGATCGTACCGCAGACAGTAAACGATTCGGATGGCATCCTGGTAAGCACTCCGCTCAACCTGAATTTCACTTTCCGGGTACACAATCCACAGAACATCAACCTGAGTTTGCTGCTGTTTACTTCTACCGGTACCTGTATATTCAATGTTGCAACGAGCTCTGTGTTGCTTACAGCAGGGACCCACACAAGCACACTGAAGATACCCGGCAACTTACTGAATGATGATATTTACACGATCAAGCTTCTGTTTGTGAAAGACACGAGTACGATCATCTACCAAATGGAAGACCTGCTTACATTTGAGGTAACAGATCTGATACGCGATACAAACTGGTACGGCAAATGGCTGGGAGCCGTAAGGCCGTCGCTCGATTTTTCGTTAACTTAGCTTGAATTTAAACGCTCAATAGAGGCATCTATGATAAACGTCACCAAACCATACCTTCCGGATATTGAGGAATACATAGGATATCTGAAAGGTATCTGGGAAAGAAACTGGCTAACCAACAACGGTCCGCTGGTGAACGACCTGGAACTAAAGCTGAAGGACTATCTGGATGTAAAACATCTGCTCTTCATGAGTAATGGCACCATTGCACTGCAAATAGCAATTAAAGCACTTGAACTCAAAGGAGAAATAATCACTACCCCATTTTCATTTGTAGCAACCACCTCATCCATAGTATGGGAAGGATGCGAACCGGTGTTTGCCGATATTGATAAAGATACTTTTAACATAGACCCGGCCTGCATAGAAAAGCTGATCACCGATAAAACAACAGCAATACTGGCTACACATGTATTCGGCAATCCGTGCGATATAGATGCGATTCAAAAGATCGCAGATGCCCGTGGCTTGAAAGTGATTTACGACGGCGCACACTGCTTTGGCACTAAGTACAAGGGTAAGCATGTATTCAACTACGGCGATATAACTACAACCAGTTTTCATGCCACCAAATTGTACCACACTATTGAAGGCGGTGCAGTAACGACTAATGATCCTGAGCTGCTGAAAAAAATGGTGTACCTCAGGAATTTCGGTTTCGAATCTGCTGAGGCCTTTGCAAGTGTGGGCATCAACGGAAAGAACTCTGAATTTCATGCAGCCATGGGTTTGGTGAACCTGAAAAATGTAGAGGAAATTTTAGCTTCGCGCAAAGAACAGTGTCTTATATACGATAGGGAGCTGGAAACATTAAATGTAAAGCGACCAAAAATACAGAAAAGATCTGAATGGAATTATTCTTACTATCCGGTAGTCTTTAAATCCGAAAGTGATCTGCTGAAAAGTGTTGCAGCGCTGCAGGCCAACTGGATATACCCAAGAAGATATTTCTACCCAAGCCTGTCGGGGTTGAATTATGTAAAGAAATACGCCACTCCAATATCTGATGATATAGCATCCCGTGTCTTATGCCTGCCCTTGTACCATTCATTGAAAGAAGAAGACATAGCCTTTATTAGCAGAATTTTATTAAGAGTACAAAACAACTGATCAGTTGATCAATCTGTAATAATGGAACAATTTACTAACTGGGAAAAATTCTGGCAGGAGTGGTACAAGAAAGAAGTGGAGACTGAGGCCGATCTTTATTACCAGGTAGCCAAGACCATTAACAAAGAGCCTATCAGGAAAGAGATATTCGACCTGATCAACACAAATATCTGTGAAATACTGGCTCTTGACAAAAATGAAAACCTGGTAGAATTCTGCTGTGGCAATGGATTATGTACGTTTGATTTCAGCAAGGTAGCACGGCAGGTAATCGCTGTTGATTACTCTCAACACCTAATAGAAACAGCCAGGAAACATAAGTCGGCACCAAACATTACTTACCATCTGGCAAATATTTGCGATTTTCTGGAAGGCTTTAAAGCAGAGTATGATTTCCAACCAAGACGCTTTTTAATGAACGACTCGCTGGCATATTTTGAAACGACAGACCTTGAAAGAATACTGAGAAGCATTATTTCCATTTCGTCACCTGACTTCAGGTTTCTAATTCGGGGAGTACCGAACGACGAACTGAAATGGAACTTCTACAATACCGAAGAAAGGAAACAAAAATACCTGGACGGTGTAGCCAGTGGCGACTACACTAATGCTGGTATGGGTAGATGGTGGAAGCCATCTGAAATAGAAACGGTGTGCGCCGGCCTTCATCTGAAATTCTCCATCAGGAATCAGGTACCACCAATATCTAATTACCGCATGGACATTTTGATATCCGGCAAATGAGATCGAAAACAATTTTAATTATTTTGGCGTAAATACCGGGAATGGAACAATTTGATAACTGGCAGGAATTCTGGGACACCTTTTTGCTGAAACGATATGGCAAGGAAGAAGTGCAAAATGAAGACGACCTTTTTTTGCAGGTGGCAAGAACAGTAAACCGGAAGCCCGTAACCAAGGAGGTTTTTGACCTGATCATATCGCAGATCAATACGGACCTGACGCTCACTACTAACGATGTACTTGTAGATTTTTGTTGCGGCAATGGTTTGTTTACCTACGAGCTCAGGGAAAAAGTAAAGCAGATAATAGGCGTAGATTTTTCTCAGAACATCATTGATACCGCCAACAAATACAAAACAAACGATAACATTACTTATTGCCTGGGCAGTGTGGTGGATTATATGACCACGTTCAAAACAACGTGGCCGGGTACGCACCCCAATAAGTATTTGATGAATGATTCCCTTGCTTATTTTACCAACAATGACCTCGACAATATTCTGAAAGGGATACAAACAGTTTCTGACCAGTTTACTTTCTTAACCCGTGGCGTTCCGAATGAAGACCTGAAATGGCACTATTACAATACGCCGGAACGGAAACAATTTTATTACGATCTGCAGGCAAAAGGGGATCTCACCAACGACGGACTAGGAAGCTGGTGGAAACCCGGAGACATCCATGCTATTTGCGACGATCTGAAACTCAATTGCGTGATCAGAAATCAGGAGTTGCCACTATCTGATTATAGAATGGATATTATAATCAGCAACAGGCCATGAAGCTGGGGATCATGCAGCCATATATCTTTCCCTACATTGGGTACTTTCAACTGATAAAGGCTGTAGACAGGTTTGTAGTGTATGACGATGTGGCGTTCATCAAGCAGGGTTGGATCAATCGCAACAGAATACTGCTCAACGGCGAGCCACATACCTTTACGGTACCGCTTAAAAATGCAAGTTCTTTTGTTACCATCGGCAACACCGGGATCAATCAGGATATATTCCCAACATGGAGCAATAAATTTCTAAAAACACTTACCCAGGCTTATAGCAAGGCACCGTATTACAATGAAGTATTTGAGCTTGTTAGTTTGGTTCTTTTCGGACCATGTGACACCATAAGCATCTTGGCAACTAACAGCCTTATCCAAACCTGCAGCTATCTAAACATAACAACTGAATTTGTGCGTTCTGCAGTACCCTATCAGAATAGTGACCTAAAAGCAAAGGACCGTGTAATTGATATTTGTAAAAAGGAAAAAGCCGAAATTTACATCAACCCGATAGGCGGGAAAGAACTGTATGACAAAGCTGATTTTAAGCAAGCGGGTTTGGATTTGTTCTTTCTCAGAACCGGCAATATCAGTTACGAACAACGCGTAAGAGAATTTGTACCATGGCTGTCGATTATTGATGTGATGATGTATAATTCGCCCGAAACAATAATGGGCTTCTTAAATGATTTTGATCTGGAATAGTTAATGAAAGATATAGGCGGATATTTTGAATTGGAGACGGGCAAAGTGGGATTTGAATACCACCCTACCCCTTACAGACTGAAAAGCGGCCGATCTGCTTTGCATCTGATACTAAACAGCATCAAACCTAACTTAGTTTACGTACCTTACTATACCTGCGACTCGCTCCTGGAGCCATTTAATGTATGCGGCTGCAATTACAGATTTTATAACTTCAATGAACAATTGGAACCCGCATCTCTTCCGGAACTTGTAGACGGAGAATACTTCCTTTATATCAATTACTTTGGACTGAAGGATGCTTTCACCGAAGCGCTCTCAAAGAAATACAAAGACAAATTAATTGTAGATGCAACGCAGGCTTTTTTTATGAAGGGCAATCGCGTATCCTGGTTATTCAATTCCTGTCGGAAGTTCTTTGGTGTGCCGGACGGCGCTTATGTTTATCCCCCCTCGGGATTGACATTACCGCTTCAGCAGCAACGCAATGAACAATATATCACCAGCCACCTAACAAAAAGGCTAAGCGGACAGACTAAGGAAGGATACACTGATTTCCAGACCAACGAAGAGATGATGAACTGCGATATTATTGGCATGTCTGAATTTACAAAGCAGATCCTATCTGAAGTCGATAACTCATTTGTGATGAGCAGAAGATTGGCCAATTACAATTTGCTGAACAATAAATTGCAACATCTCAACAAACTAGATTTGCCGGAACCTGCAGGGATGACACCAATGATGTACCCTTTTTTACCCGATTACAAAATCAGTAAAGAAACATTGGCGTTAAATCATATCTTCATCCCAACTTTTTGGCAAGAAGTACTCAGCAGAACCCAGACCGGATATGATTTTGAAAAATCGCTGGCAGCCAATTTACTTCCCCTGCCAATAGACCACAGATATACAACAGAAGACATGGAATTGCTTGTTTCATTGGTAACTAAAATGCAGGAATAGACTATGAAAAAAGTAAGTGTATTCCTGATCACATACAACCACGAACAATTCATTGCTCAGGCAATTGAAAGTATAGTAACGCAACAAACCAATTTCGATTTCGAACTGGTGATTGGGGAAGACTGCAGCAAGGATAACACCCGTGCTATTTGCGAACAATATGCAGCAAAATACCCGGGCATCATCAACCTTCTGCCATCTGATAAGAATTACGGACCTATGGCAAATACCATCAGGACTTTCCAGGCATGTAAGGGTGAATACATCGCCTTATGTGAGGGCGATGACTACTGGACCATACCAGATAAACTGCAGCAGCAGGTAGACTTTCTGGATGCACACCCCGATTACTCCATGTGCTTTTCAGACACACAGATCATCGACGAAATGGGCTGGGGACTGCCCGATGAAAGGTACTTCCCCAAGATTGAGAAGGAGACGATTACGATTGAAGACATCATCCTTTCAGATGTAAGTCTTATACCTACAGCCACCATGCTGTTCAGAAATATACTCCCAAACCCATTCCCTGATTTCTATTACACAACGTTTTCAGGAGATTTGTTTTTGCACCTGTTCCTTGCTGATAAGGGTAAGGCGAAGTACTTTAATGTAAAGATGGCTGCTTACCGCAATCACGCCGGAGGCCTCACTAAAAGCCCCGAGCAGATCGAAAAGACCTACAACAATATTTTCG
>CAIKOJ010000158.1 GCA_903829015.1 uncultured Bacteroidota bacterium | reverse complement strand
GACTACGGACAAGTGGATGCCAGTCTCCTGACTGGCGAATGGCTCTTGCTCAACATAAAATGAAGCTAAAAAACCAAATTTGATGAGTAGCCTTTACCCAAACTTTTTTCCATCAAAGGCCATATGCGTCCTATCACAGGCCACATACGCCGTGTCATAGATTTTCAATTTTGCCATTTCTTAAAGACCCTAAATTCCCTCAATCCCAATTCCAAATTCCTGAATTCAAATTCCTGATCCCGATATTCATTATCTTTACCCTAATTACCCATCACACACCAATGCTGCAGAAATTAGTCATAAAAAATTATGCGATCATAGACCATCTGGTTGTAGAGCCAGATGCGAATCTCAATACCGTAACCGGCGAAACCGGTGCCGGCAAGAGTATCATTTTGGGTGCCCTCTCACTCATACTCGGCGAGCGTGCCGATACCTCAGTACTCATCAACAAAAATGAGAAATCTGTTATTGAAGGCTATTTCGATGTCAGCGGCAACGATGCCTTCAAAAAAACACTTGCCGATGCTGAGCTCGATTACGAGCCGCAGTGCATTATCCGCAGGGAGATAGCTGTAACAGGCAAATCGAGGGCGTTTGTAAACGATACACCGGTAACGCTTACAGTCCTCAACAAACTCACTTCGCTGCTCGTAGACCTCCACCAGCAATTCGATCATCTCGCCCTCGACGACGACAACTTCCAGATGGAAGCGATCGATGCCGTAGGCAGCAGCACAGTAGCCGCTGAGGAATACCGCAAACTTTATTACAGGCATAAAACTATAAAACAGAAACTGGCCGATCACCGCGAGCAGCACGCCCGCTGGCAAAAGGAATCAGACTACAAACAATACCTGCTCGACGAACTCCTACAGGCATCATTCAAAGAAGATGAAATAGAACATGCCGAGCAGCAGCTTAGGCAAATGAGCCATTCAGAGCATATTCTATCTGTACTGCGCTCCTCTCAGGCATCGCTCGAAGAAGGCGAACAACCCATTGTTAATGAGCTGAAACGCATCTCACAACAGTTACAGGGCATCACCGAAGTTATGCCCGAGGTAAAACCACTGCAGGAGCGGCTGGCATCTGCACTCGAAGAGATACGCGATGTGGCTGCCGAACTGGGCAACGAGGAAAGAAAAGTAATGCTGGATCCCGAAGTAATGGAAGAGCTGCAGCAACGCCTCGATATTGGATACAAACTGTTCAAGAAACATGGTGTTAGAACCACCGCCGAACTACTGGGCTGGCAGCAAAAACTAGAAGAAGAACTGCAGGCCACCCACACCCTCAACGACTCTATCGACAGGCTGGCAACCGAAGAAGGAATTGTTTATAAAGAGCTGATGGCTGCAGCCGAAAGCCTCTCAGAATCCAGAAAAAAAGTAGTACCCGATTTTACCAAAAAGATCAACGAACTGCTGCTGCTGGTAGGTATGCCCAATGCCCGGTTCGATATCAGAATAGAAAATGTACCACCATCTCCGCATGGTATAGATCACATCAGTTTCCTGCTCGATGCCAACAAAAGTGGTCAGTTCCAGTTGCTGCAGAAAGCTGCATCCGGTGGCGAGATGAGCCGTATCATGCTCTGTGTAAAATCTATTACGGCCAGTGCCCTGCACATGCCTACCCTCATTTTCGATGAGGTCGATACAGGTATCTCAGGCGAGGCTGCGCGCCAGGTGGGCATATTGCTGCGCGAGTTGTCGCAGTTCCATCAGGTAATTTGTATCACGCATCAGCCGCAGGTAGCCGCAAAAGGTTCAAGGCACTTTTATGTCTACAAAGAGCCCGATAAAAACGACCGCCTGTCCACAAAGGTAAAACAACTGCAGCCTGCCGAGCGGGTACTTGCTATTGCCCGCATGATAGGCGGAGAGCAACCCAGCGAAGCCGCTATCAGTAACGCAAGGGAACTGGTTGAAGAGTAGGTAGCAGTCCTTTAGTTATACCAATTATACAATAAAAAAGGCCTTGATTAATTGGACGACTCCATTAGGAGTCCAAGCTTTCTAGCCTTTTTATTCTTTTTAAACGGGCACCCCATCGGGGTGCAACTTATACTCGCCCTGTTTTCAAGCTCCACCGAGTATTAATTAACCACTTTTCAGTAATTTGGTACAAATTATCAGTCGCTCATGTCAAACCGCCGGAAATTTGTAAAGCAGTCCATATTATCATCAGCAGCATTGCTGGTCGGAAAAAATCTCTTCGGCCGTACTGCGCCTAAAGCCGAATTCACACCGGTGACACTTAAAGATAACCCAATCGTTATCGCCACCTGGGATTTTGGCAAAGTAGCAAATGAAGCAGCATGGCAGGTATTGGGCAGCGGCGGCCGGGCACTTGATGCTGTTGAGAAGGGTGTTATGGTACCAGAAGCCGATCCCAACAATCAGTCGGTTGGCTATGGTGGCCGACCCGACAGAGATGGTCACGTAACCCTCGATGCCTGCATCATGGACGAAAACAGCAAATGTGGCTCTGTTGCCTTCCTCGAGCATATCATGCATCCTATTTCTGTAGCACGTATGGTGATGGAGAAAACACCGCACGTTATGCTGGTGGGCGAGGGTGCGTTGCAATTCGCTTTGGCAAACGGTTTCAAAAAACAAAATCTGCTCACACCCAAGAGTGAAGCCGAATGGAAAGACTGGCTGAAAACAAGTAAATACAAACCTGTAGCCAATATCGAAAACGTATTACCCGGCGGCGAAAAAAACCACGACACTATTGGCATGGTTGCTATGGACAGCACTGGCAATATGAGTGGAGCATGCACAACCAGCGGTATGGCTTATAAATTGCGTGGCCGCGTTGGCGACTCACCGATCATCGGTGCAGGCTTGTATGTCGATAACGAAGTGGGTGCGGCAACCAGTACCGGCGTTGGCGAAGAAGTGATCAGGATCGTAGGTTCGCATCTGGTAGTAGAGCTCATGCGTCAGGGTCATGCACCGGAAGATGCCTGCAGACTGGCTGTAGAGCGCATTGTCAACCGAAACCCTACAGCCGCAAAAGAAATACAGGTGGGCTTTCTGGCATTGAACAAGAAAGGAGAATATGGTGCATACGCTTTGCAGAAGGGCTTTAGCTACGCCGTAAAAACCGGTAAAGACAGCACCGTTTACGAGGCCAAATACCATTTCGTATAATCAATCAAATCAACCATGCTGCTCGAGATCTGCGCCTATAATATTCAAAGCTGCCTGGTAGCCAATCATGCAGGGGCATCGCGCATCGAACTCTGCGCCGATCCCGATGTTGGCGGCACCACGCCTAGCTACGGCCTCATACAATATGCGCTGGAACATTTGTCTATTCCGGTGTTCCCAATGATACGCACCCGTGGCGGCAACTTCATTTACGACCATCACGATCTGGCTATCATGAAGAAAGACATCCTTGCCTGCCGCGAGCTGGGTTGCACAGGCATCGCAACCGGCATACAATTAGTTAATGGTAGAATTGACAAACACAATCTTGCAAAATTGGTAGAATGGGCCTACCCTATGGCTGTTACCTGCCACAAAGTATTTGACCGCACCACCGATGCACAGCAGGCGATAGAAGATGTTATTGAAGCAGGGTGCAGCAGAATACTCACCTCGGGCTTAAAACCAACTGCATTAGAAGGAAAAGATATTTTGGCAGAACTCATCAGCCAAGCAAACGGCAGGATAATCATTATGCCGGGCGGCGGAGTCAGGTCATCAAATATTGCTCAGTTAGCTGCAGGTACAAGTGCTGTAGAATATCACAGCTCAGGTCTCATCTCCAAATCCACCGACTACCTCGCCGATCAGCACGAAATAGAACTCATGGTGCAATCACTAAACAAACTCTAAACATCACTAATCAACTATTCAACAAATCAACAAACCATTCAACAAATCAACCAACAAACCGATCAACAAATCAACCAACAAACCAATCAACTATTCAACAAACCAACCAATCAACTATTCACCTCCCCCTGTCTCAGCAAGTATTTGCCCAGCACATCAAATTCCAAATTCACAATATCGCCGGGATCAAGTGTACTGAAGTTGGTATGTTCATAAGTATACGGTATGATGGTTACGGTAAATTCATTCCGGCCTACATTAAAAACTGTAAGGCTCACTCCGTTTAAACAGATAGACCCCTTCTCTATAATGAGTGCAGCAAAAGATTCAGGAAATCGGAAACTAAATAACCAGCTACCTTCGGCTGTTTGCTTATCTATGCAGGCACCGGTGGTATCCACATGGCCTTGCACAAAGTGCCCGTCCAGCCTGGCACCCAGCAACAACGATCGCTCAATATTTATCTGATCTCCTTGCTTCCATTGCCCCAGCGTGGTCTTTGCAATGGTCTCAGCAACAGCAGTTACTTTGTATACCGGCCCTTTGATCTCAACCACTGTAAGACATACGCCATTGTGCGCTACGCTTTGGTCTACCTTCAGCTCATTGGTCAGCGGGCACTCCATAATAAAATGCACATTACTGCCCTCACGCACTATATCGCGGATTGTAGCTTTACTTTCAATGATTCCCGTAAACATCTGATGTTATTATCTGTATTTCAGTTTTGCCGTGCCTATATGGGTGGTAGTAATTCCTGTGTCTGCAGCTACCTCCAGATTGATGTAGAATATAGAATCACTTATGCGGTCCTTGATAAAAGAGCCACTTACTGTGTCTCCACCTATACAGAAATACTGCCCCCTGATGGTAGTTGAATCTCCGATCAGCGAATCTACTGTAGCCAAAAAATTAGTACCCGCCGACATGGTCAAAGCTCCTCCCGCAGGACAAAAGCCGGTCACAGTCATTTTTGTGGATGAACTGCGCAAAATCGTCAGAATTACTGTATCTGCACTAATAAAAAAGCCGGTCGACTTAAAAAACACAGAATCGTGCAGCTCATAAACACCCTGAAAAAGATCGGTAGGATAAAAACAAACAGTATTGTCTTCCTTTCCCGGAAAACCCCAGTTGTAATTCACCGCATTAGGATCATTGCAGTACGGATTATTCAACCGCGGATCAGTAGTAGCCGGCGCATCGGTATATTTCTTGCAGGAGTATATCCCCAAGCAAACCAGTACCGCAAATAAAAATAAATACCCCTGCTTCATAGTTCCTGTATAGAAACGCATTTTCGTCAAAATTATTCAATTTATACCGTAAAAATCCTCTTAAAATGAATTTTGTAACCCCCAGTACATTTCAGTCGGCTTAAATCCATCACCCTATTCTCCTAAAAGCAGAGATCCGCTGTAGTTTCACCACAACGGATCTCCTCAAAAAACATTAAAACATGATTACTCTTTCACAAACTTCCTTACCGTATTGCCCTGGTCTCCTTTCAGACTGATATAATACAATCCCGGAGCCAGAGATTTGATATCCACGTTCTTCTGAGCACCTGTGAGCTCACCCTGAAGCAATGCTTGCCCTACCTGATTGGTAATTACAAACGAATTGAATGCACCCTCGTCTGTCCTGATCCCGAGGACATTGGTAGCAGGGTTCGGGAACAAATTCACATTCTGTATTCCGTTTAAAGACTGAGTACTTAACGCAGGAGTACCAATAATATTCTCAACTACATTTGTAGGCACTACTTCATTGTCATCAAAATAAATTCCAGCGCTGTTGAAGATGGTCGTACCATAGGCCAGTCCGGGCATAGTTTTGATACTGTACATAAACATACCATCACACTGATTGTGGTGCGAGCTGTCCAGCAGGTTGATATTCGGGAAATCAAACTTCACAATGTTGTGACCACCCGCTCTGTATTTATACACATTCATCTTCGCAGAAGACATAATGACCCGCATACTGCCGTCCAGCAAATAATCAGATAGTGTATCCATTACATAGATATTGGCGGCCGGCGCATTTCCGGTATTTTCAAAATGAACAGTATAAGTGAGCTGTGTACCAGCAGCAATATATCCAGCCGGGTTGACCTCTATAGAATTAGGATCAAAAGACGATGTAACTGTATCATTACGGTTCTGATTATTGTTGCTCGGGTCACCGTCTCCCGATGTAGGTGATACAGAATAAGAGGTATGTATTGTATCTCCCGGTATCAGCCACGTTCCTAGTCTGTTTAAATAATAGCCAATGTTAACGGGAGCCGTATTTGTAATAGAACTTAATGTCCAGGTAACAACATTACCTATAACAGAAGTTGGCGCAGGTGTTGATGAAACAAATACATATTGAGGGCTGTAAACCATAGTTACGGTTGACGTAACAGGTGTACAGGATGTATTCGATACGTGGATCAAACCGTTTGCCATATGCCTTCCACAGTTTGTAGTGCCATTTACTGCGAGGTCAAAACCAATGCCACTGCAGTTTATGCCCATGTATTTTGCAGGGTAGTAATTCACACCGGTCTGTATAGTATCATATATGATACCGGTAGAAGGGCAGGTTGTCACCATGCCGGTGGGCACAGACAATATCTTAAATTTGTATACTGTTCCGTCTGGACCATAGGCGCGGTAGTAGAATCCCGAGATTGCACTGATGGTATCAACGGCCACGCCATTGGAATCAACTTCTGTCAGTGCGGGCAGGCCAAGCAACTGGTCTGTAGTGTCAAACGAACAATTACTGTTAATGTCAAAATAGAATTTCACTGGCAGGGTATGGCAATAATGGTAATCATAATAAAGATCAAAGGAATCTACCGGCACTCCCCCGCTGTTCAGTACCTGCTTAACGGTATAGGTACCCGGCGTACTGTAATTGTGAAAAATATCTGCCAGGCTGTATAAGCCGGATGACAATGGAGTAACATCAGAAGTTGCGTCGCCATAATACGTGGTAACCGAATACGAGGATGATCCCGAACACGCAAAAACGGTCAGATGCAACCCGTTACATGCCGTATCCGGCGAATAAACGTATGAACTGAAGAAGTGGGTACCGGTATAAGCCATGTTAAAGGAAGCCGAATAAGCAGATAATGTGCTCGTAGAGCAGGTTACTTTACATCTGTAAAACGCCGTTACAGTTGGTGAAAATCCATAGGGCATTGATGTTGCTCCCGCGATATCACTCCATGTCGAATTGTCTGCCGACGCCTGCCATTGGTAGGTAATACCCATGCCGGCGGATGCGCCCGTCAATTGTAATGCATAACCGGTGCAGCTGGCGCCCCCGGTAGCAATGCCCCCGGTCGGAGTGCCGGAACAGGGTATACAAGTGTATACGGAATCCCGGGAACCGGTCGTGCAGCCGGTTGCCAATGTGTACATAATGGTTGCGGTTCCTGGCGTTAAACCGGTTACGACCCCGGTGGATGCACCAATTGTTGCAACTGCCGGGTTGGAGCTAGACCATACGCCTCCGAATGCGAGGTTAGTTCTGGTTACGGTGGTCCCGGCACATAACGAAGTCGGACCTCCGATTGGCGAGGGTAACGGGTTAACCGTGATAGCATAAGTGACATAAGGACCGCCAACCGTATAGGTAATGATTGCAACACCGACCGCAACGCCAAGCACCGTTCCAGTAGTTCCGGTAGTACCTGCAATTACAGCAATAGAAGTCGAACTACTTGTCCAGGTTCCACCGGGTGTAGCATCGGTAAGAATGATAAAATCACCGTTACAAACACTTGTCGGGCCGGTTATTGGTGCGACCGCAAAAGAAAGGAAAGACAGTAGAATTCCTAATAAGGTTAGTTGGAATTTTTTCATAAAAATTATTTTTGAGGGTTTAAAGTTGTATTGAAATATATCATAAATATAGTACATTATTTTATACCAATAGCTTAATTTACTAATGAGCAACCTTTGGTAAACTAATCAGAAAACAAAAGGTAAACTCTTGAATAGTTGTACCTATATTTAACAACAATACTGG
>CAIKOJ010000157.1 GCA_903829015.1 uncultured Bacteroidota bacterium | reverse complement strand
TATCTCTGGGTATGGCTCAGGTTAAAGTTAAGAGCGCTTTAGATACTGGTGCGAAATACATGATCACCACCGATGTTTCGTGCATGATGCATATACAAGGGTATATCAATGAAAATAACCTGCCGATACAGACTATGCATATTGCAGATGTGTTGGCGAGCGGGTGGTAGATATTTTTCAATAAAATCATTTCCAAAATAGTTATTACAAGAGCAAATGGCTGAAGTTCAAAATCAATATAATGAAGACAGTATAAAATCCCTCGATTGGCGGGAGCACATTCGTCTTCGCCCCGGTATGTACATAGGTAAACTGGGTGACGGCAGCAGTGTGGATGACGGTATCTATGTGTTGGTAAAAGAAGTGATGGACAACTGTATTGATGAGTTTGCCATGGGCCAGGGCAAGCGCATTGAGCTGACTATTGCTGATGGTGGAGTAACAATACGTGATTTCGGGCGAGGGATACCTTTAGGTAAAGTTGTTGATGTTGTTAGTAAAATAAACACGGGTGCCAAATACGATAGTAAAGCATTCCAGAAGTCGGTAGGTTTGAATGGGGTAGGTACTAAAGCTGTCAATGCCCTTAGTAAATATTTCAAAGTTTCGTCTTTCCGCGAAGGCAGGTGCAAAGTAGCAGAGTTTGAAAGGGGAATACTCACTAAAGAACACAAAGAAACAAACACCACAGAAGCCAACGGTACGTTGGTTGAATTTCGTCCGGATGAAACGGTATTCCGTAATTATCACTTCCTGCATGAGTATCTCGAGAATCAGGTATGGAACTATTGCTTTCTGAATGCAGGTTTGCTTATTCATTTTAACGGTAGGAATTTCGTTTCTAAAAACGGACTTCTTGATCTCCTTACTCGTAAAACCAACCCCGATAATCTCCGCTATCCCATCATTCACTTAAAGGGTGAAGATATTGAAGTAGCGCTAACGCATACCGGTGATTATGGCGAGGATATATATTCGTTTGTAAACGGTCAGCATACTACGCAGGGAGGTACTCACCAGGGCGCATTCCGCGAAGCATTTGTAAAAACCGTCCGCGACTTTTACAAAAAAGACTACGACGCATCAGATATTCGTCAGAGTATCTGCGCAGCAGTGTCTGTAAGGGTTCAGGAACCGGTATTTGAGTCGCAAACTAAAACTAAGCTGGGTTCGCAGTATGTGTTTGAAGGTGGTCCTTCTATGAAGGCATTTGTGGCTGATTTCCTCGGCAAGCACCTCGATGACTACCTGCATAAGAATTCGGTGGTTGCTGAGGCACTCAAGAAGCGTATTGAGCAGAGTGAGCGCGAACGCAAAGAGCTATCCGGTATCCGGAAATTAGCCAACGAGCGTGCCAAGAAGGCAAATTTGCACAATAAAAAGCTCAGGGACAACCGTATTCACCTGAATGACGAGCCACCTGTGAAGGGTAGGGACGAATACAACCAAAAACAGCTGGAGTCTACCATTTTCATTACCGAAGGAGATTCGGCCAGCGGAAGTATTACAAAAAGTCGGAATGTGGAGACGCAGGCTGTATTTAGTCTTAGGGGTAAGCCGCTGAACTGCTATGGTTTGACCAAGAAGGTCGTATATGAAAATGAGGAATTTAACCTGCTGCAGCATGCGCTGAATATCGAGGAAGGGCTGGAAGGCCTTCGGTACAATAATATAGTAATTGCTACCGATGCCGACGTAGACGGTATGCACATCAGATTGCTGATAATGACCTTCTTCCTGCAGTTTTTCCCTGATCTGGTGCGCGGTAATCACGTTTACATTTTACAGACACCGCTTTTCAGGGTGAGAAATAAGCAGAAAACGCTGTATTGCTATAGCGACGAAGAGCGCCAGAGGGCAATTGCCGAAATTGGGGCCAAAGCCGAAATAACCAGGTTCAAAGGACTCGGTGAGATATCCCCCGAAGAATTTGCCCAGTTTATTGGCGACGACATGCGCAAAGACCCGGTTATTCTCAGTCAGGATGCTCAGATCCAGAAATTATTAGAGTACTACATGGGCAAGAATACCCCCGATAGGCAGGTGTTTATCATCAACAACCTGAAGGTTGAGAAAGACCTTGCTGAGGAGTTGGGCATAGAGGTAGGGTAAATTTTAGCTGGTTTCGTTAACGGTTAGTTACCGAGGTTGTCTATTTCTAGCCTGAATGTTCCTTTTAGGGGCATTGTGCTTCTATTGTTGTTGTCAATTAGTTTGTACTTCTTAGTGCCGGTCCGTTTAGCGTTTTATCTCGTTTCTGTCGTAAGAATCTTTAAGTACTAACTTGTACTTTTTGTCCATCGCTGGGTGATAGCTATCGTTTTATCCAATACAACATTTTTGCCGCTTCGTCGCTTTCTTTTTTGTATTTAAATACTGTGGTTTCCGGTGCATTTTGCAATCGAGAAAATTTGAAGTGTAAATTCCAAAAAGGAACCTGAATTTTTCAGACGATCTGTTTTGAAAAACGTGCATTACCTTATTTGAAAAATTGCAGGAAAATAAATAGCACTAAATTCTTTGTAAATAGAAAATTATTTTCTAGTAAATCAGTTCAATTTGCTTGATATCTCTGAAATGCTCTACTGGCAATGGTTTCAGGCAGTCGGTGTATAATCTGTTTTTCGTTTTTCTGAAAATAAAATAATTGCAGCGGTTAGGTTTATTGTTAAATGTTTTTAGCAAAAAAAAAGCCAAACTTTGCAATGCCCAATCTGTAAGTTTCACTAAACAAACAATAGCAAAATAATTTTTTTTTTCAACAAAATGTTATCAATTTCGTCGCCCAGCTAAAGAAAAGAAACCATCTTTTTGTTCGGTGAAAAAAAAGAGTGGTGGTGGTAAAAAAATAATTAACTTAGTTGGGTGAAGTAGCAAAATAGCCGATATTTATTTTTCGGATTTTTACTGTTTCGTTGGTTGTTTTTTAATAATAAAAATTAACTTGGTGAACGTTGTTTC
>CAIKOJ010000156.1 GCA_903829015.1 uncultured Bacteroidota bacterium | reverse complement strand
GGTTAAAAGAACCCGCACCGGCACAGTACAATTTGAAACAAATATAACGAAATGGGGATAATATTTGGAGTTAAGAAATTGATATTCAGTTATATTATTATGATTTACGGGTAAAAGTGAATAGCGTAACTTTGCCGACCTAATTTGATCATATGCAGGAAAGTACAAGAACAGAAATAGATTCTTTGGGTGAGTTTGGCCTGATTGAATACCTAACAAAGAACAACGAAACCAGGCAGGCTGGTACTATACTGAGTATTGGCGACGATGCGGCAGTGATCGATCAGTTTGGCAGACAATGTGTAGTAACTAATGATCTATTGATCGAGGGTATCCACTTCGATCTGATGTACACGCCGCTGAAGCATCTGGGATATAAGGCAGTAGTTGTTAATTTATCAGATATATATGCTATGATGGCAACACCCACTCAGATAACGCTGGCGCTGGGTGTAAGCAACAAATTTTCGGTGGAGGCGCTGGAGGAGTTTTACGAAGGGGTTTATGCAGCCTGTGAGCAGTATAATGTAGATCTGATAGGCGGTGATACATCGAGCTCTAAAGTTGGGTTTGTAATCAGTGTTACGGCAATTGGGGAGGTGGCTCCTGATAAATATGTAACCAGAGCAGGAGCGAAAGTTAACGACCTGATCTGCGTGTCGGGCAATTTGGGTGCTGCTTATCTGGGGTTACAACTGCTGGAAAGGGAAAAAAGGATATTCCTGGAGAACCCAAAGATCCAGCCGGATCTGCAGAAACAAAAATACCTGGTTGGCAGGATACTGAAACCCGAACCGAGGGCGGATATTGTAGAGTGGCTGCAGGAACACAGTATTGTACCAACTTCTATGATCGATATTAGTGATGGCCTGAGCTCTGAGTTGCTGCATATTTGCAACAGCAGTAATGTAGGCTGTGTGCTGCACGAAGACAAAATACCTGTGCATGATGATACCCGTGCAATGGCGATGGAATTTCAACTAGGAGTTGCTGCCTGTGCGCTGAGCGGGGGAGAGGACTATGAATTGCTGTTTACCATTAATCAGGACGATTACAGCAAGATCAGCCGGAACAAGGATATAACTGTGATTGGATATGTAACTGAGCAAAATGAAGGCGCGCACCTAATGACGAAAGGGGGGGCTAAGCATAAACTGACTGCGCAGGGCTGGAAAGCATTTTAATGATTCGGGCAGTAGAAACATCAATTAAAAGTTAATAGCTGTTAGGCGTAAAGTGATACTGAATCAGGTTTAGGAATTTTTAAGCTGAAAAAGTATATCTTTTTGTTCTGTTTAAACTATTTTTCTGTATTTTTATACACAAAATTCATAGCATGAAGTTTTGGAAATTCAGTTTGTTTACTGCCCTTGTGTTTTTTGCTGCGATCACGATCGTTTTTCACTCATCATGTGAAAGGAACGTTTGTGATGAAGTTACCTGCTTTAATGGTGGTTCATGTAGTAGCGGTATTTGCCTTTGTCCGGTAGGTTACGAAGATCCTCAGTGCCAGACCTTAGCAGTTAAAAGGTATTTAGGTAAATATTCGGGTTATACGCAATGTGATAACGGAGGTTTTACTATTGATTCAATTGTAATAACACAAGATCCTACCGTTACTTTCGTGGATATTGCAGTTAAGAGTCTGTTGCCAAGAACATTCCGTGGATACGTAACTAACTCAGCAAGTACTTATTCTGTGAAGATTTCTGACGACAGTGCTTCTAATTATCTGAAACAATATACGCTTACGCTGCAGGGAGATAAGATGATCAAGTTTTATACGTTTGAAACATCTAAGCCACCGGGAGGCGACACTATAGTGCATAAGTGTTTCTTCAGCGGTTCAAAACAATAAATTCTTCTTTGCGCTCCTTTTTTATGGCTCTTTGGGCTTAGAATTATGTCGATAAAAGTTTCTGACCTCACTAAAGTATACGATACCCAAAAAGCGGTTGACGGGATTTCTTTTGAACTAAAGAAAGGCGAGATCGTAGGATTTCTTGGTCCTAATGGTGCCGGTAAATCCACTACTATGAAGATCATTACCACTTATTTACCTGCTACCTCGGGCACAGTAAATGTGTGCGGATTTGATGTGCAGGAAAAGCCGATGGAAGTGCGTAAAAGAGTGGGTTATCTGCCCGAAGCCAATCCGTTGTACTTTGAAATGTATGTAAGGGAGTATCTCGAATTTACGGCAGGCATCCATCAGCTGGGTAAGGAGAGTAAGAAACGGATAGAAGAAATGATATCCATGACCGGCCTGGGGAAAGAAGCACACAAGAAGATAGGAGCGCTCTCTAAAGGGTATAAGCAGAGGGTAGGGCTGGCGCAGGCCATGCTACACAATCCTGAGGTGCTGATACTTGATGAGCCTACCAGTGGACTGGACCCTAACCAGATAGTAGAGATCAGGGATCTGATCAAAAGCCTTGCCGGACAAAAGACGATCCTGCTTTCCACTCACATTATGCAGGAGGTACAGGCAATGTGCAGCCGGGTGATCATCATCAACAACGGCAAAATAGTTGCAGATGATTCGATTGAAAAATTGCAGCAGGCCGGTACACGCCAGGATATTCTGATCGTTGCCTTTGAAAGTGCAGTAGACAGAAACAAGATCGCCGAATTAAGGCAACTTTCATCTTTCGAACTGATGGAAGGCAACAAGTGGAAACTTACCACAGGCGAACCTGAGGCGCTGCGCAAGGAGGTAATGCAATGGGCGCTGAAAAACGACATCAACATTAGTTCGATGCAGGCGCAGACCGAGTCACTTGAAGATGTGTTTCGCTCTCTTACAAAGAATCAGGCAACAAAGTAGCTACAGTAATTTTATGGTTTGCCTTTAAGTCTGGCTGGCTGCAGCTTGTTCATGGGTATGAACTGGTAATTTCGTTTCAGGTCTATATAGCCGGTTTCAGTTTGTATGGAAATGACCCCCGTATCAGTGCGGATCTCAGTGGCCTCTAGCGTATAGGTATGATAGTTGCCTTGCGGTAGGTTGCGTAGATTTGAATGTCCGGTATACACTACTACGCCCTTTATGGTATCGCGTTTCCCTGATTGGGCAAAGCAAAACGCGGGCAATGCAAGCAGCAGAAAGGTGTATTTTTTCATGTTGTCAGGCGCATTATTTGATCACAAAAAAGAAGGACAGATTTTCAAGACTGTATTTTAGTTTTAGCGTGTACACACCCGGTGGCAACGTTCGGCCGAGATTAATATCAGTATGGAAAGTAATGGCGTCGAATGCAGCATCTTTTTCATAGACGAGTTTTCCGGCTGCGTTGTATATTCGTATTCCCACAGGATTATCGTTTGCATCGTAGTTGTTGCCGGATATGGTGAAGTTTCCGTTATTGGGGTTAGGGTACAGCCGCATGCTGTGGTAAGACTGCATCACCAATGTATTACTGTTAACAGAGCCGACACATGCACCAGAAGAAGTGAGTGTGCAGTAAACAGAATCCCAGATCGAAAAGTCTGACGAAGTGTATGCGGCATTTGTTTCACCGGGTATGGCTGCGTTGTTCTTATACCATTGCAATGTGTAATCGCCGCTCCTTGAAGTAACTGAAGCATTTAGCGTTACAGATGTGCCTTTGAAATTGACATTACCAGGTGCACAACTGATTGAAATTGTTGGAGCACTATCGATGTGGAAATAAGTTGGGATGCTGTATACGACCGGCCAGTTGAGGCAGATGGCATTGCTTGTGAGCCTGCATATAACATTATCACCATTACCGGGCAGTAAGGTGAACGGATTGCCTGTAAATATCTGGCTGCCATTCTGATACCAATCGTATATGGGGGCAGATCCCTCATTGACACCTGTAGCTGTAACTGTGACCGGGACGCCGGAGCATACAGTATTTCCGGGGTTGGCTGCAATAGTAACCCTAGGTGCATCCAGCCGTATATGAATATTTGAAGTGTTGCTTTTAGCAGGGCTGGGCAGCACGCATATACTGCTGAACATTTCGCAGTATACAGGTTGGTCTGATGTTGGCGTCCACGAATAAGTTGGTCCGGCGTCAACAGAGTTAAATCCAAGGTGCCAACGGTAGCGAGGCGCTGTGCCACCATTAACCGGTAAGGCAGTTGCGGATAAGGTTTCGCCAAGACAAACAGTGTCAGATGGGCTGATTGTAATTGATACAGATGCAGGCAGCGGAGTGATGTAAGTGAATATAAGTGGATTGCTTATTGCCGTGTTTGTCAGAATGCAGTTCGAATTGCTTACCATATTACAATATACCGAGTCTCCATCTGACGGTGTAAATGTATAAGTGTTACTGCCTGCAGAAGTGAATGCCCCATTCACATACCATGAATAATTAGGAGACGTACCACCTAGTACTGGTAAAGCAGTGCACTTGACACGTGTTCCGCTGCAAATATTTATGCTGGTATCAGAGGTAATGGTAACTGAAGGGTTAGCTGGTGAATCCACACCAAAAACCAGCGAATTGCTGTAAACGGTATCGGTTATTATGCAGGTAGCATGCGTGATCATGCGGCAAACAACAAAGTCTCCGTTTTGAGGGATGAAATTATAATTGGAACCTGTAAATGTGTCAATACCATTTAAAAACCATTCGAAAGTTGGTGATACGTCAAGCGTCCTGCTGTTGATATTGCAGTGAGCGGTAGTGCCGGCACAGTATCTGGTGCCACCTCCGGGAATTGATGAAGTAGTAATATTAATGGTTGGGTAGGCGGGTGAATGGACAGAGAATATGATATTTGAACTCATGGCAGTGTCTACTAAAAGGCACGGCAAACTACTGGTAAGTTTACATCTTATGGTATCTTGGTCGGCAGGTACGAAACTGAATGAGGGGCCCGTAAATACCAGCACCCTATTCTTATACCAATTAAATATAGGGGCCGAACCACCATTTACAATTGAATTTGTAAGGCAGTTTACTGATGTTCCGGCGCAGATACTAGTTCCGGACCCGGAGTATACAATGAATGAAGGCACAATAGTTGGCGATATAACCACTATTGTTTTTCTGTTGGTTTCAGCTATAGATGGACCGGTCAGGCCATCTGTAATGTAGCAATAAACTATGTCGCCATTATTTAGAACCGGCGCAGTGTATTTAAAACTGTCTGTGCCAACGGAAACTCCGTTCTTGATCCAGTGGTAATGGGGTGAGTACACCGAAGCAGCGGAAACGACACATGTAAATACAGCACCCCCACCGGCACAAACCGTATCAGATGTTGCCGAAATCGACGCGCTGGCATTGTGAATAATGCGAATTCTGTTATTTCCGTTATCTGCAAAAAGAAGATCACCGGCGGCATTTTTCAACATGCCGACCGGCAATGAGTAGCCGAGCGATAGTTTTGCGTTTATGGCAGCAGCTCCGTCTCCGCCATATCCGAAGCTGGCTCCAGCATAATCTAATATTATTCCAGCAGTATCAACCTTGTACAAATTGTGATTAGAACATGCAACATAAATGTTCCCGAAATCGTCGGCAAGTACTCCCGCTGGTGGTTGCGGCAAGCTGGCAAATATGGCCGGGCCGCCGATCAAACCTGTGCCTCCGCCGGCAACGGTTGTAATAATACCGGAAGTATCAATTTTTCTTATTCTCCAGTTTCCCTGGTCAGCGAAAAAGATATTGCCGTTTTTGTCAACACTTAAACTGGTTGGTTGGTTTATCTGAGCGATGTTAGCAGGTCCGCCATCGCCAAAATAACCGGCAGTACCTGTACCGGCAATTGTCGTAATTATTTGATTCGTATCTACTTTTCGGATTCGGTTGTTGTTTCTGTCCGATATGAATATATTGCCGAATTTATCTGTTGCCAATCCGTAAGGATAATTCAGTAGTGCCGAATCAGCTTGCCCGCCATCACCACTAAAACCAGTGCCGCCTTTCCCTGCGAATGTGGTAATGATCCCCGACTGGTTTACCATCCTGATTCGGTGATTGCTGGCATCACAGATAAATAAATTGCCTTTTTTGTCGGTTGCTACTGCAACCGGCGCATACAATTTCGCACTTGTGGCTGTACCGCCATCTCCGGCGTAGCCGTATGTGCCATCTCCGGCTATAGAAGTAATTATACCAGATGTATCAATTTTTCTGATAAAGCTGTTGTTTACATCGCAAATGTAAATGTTGTGAGCGGTGTCGAAGGCAAGACCGCAGGGGGTATACAGAACGGCTGATATGGCAGGGCCTCCGTCTCCGAAAAAACCTTGCGACGAATGAAAGTTGCAGCCGGCAACAGTAAAAATATTTCCTGCTACATTGACTTTCCTGATCCGGTGATTACTGTTGTCGGCGATATATAAATTACCGTAGATATCCTGAGTAATACCGGTTGGGTTATTCAACTGCGCAGTAAGTGCAGAACCCCCATCACCGGAATATCCGCCGCCGATAAAACTCCCAGCAATACGATCAATAATACCGGAAGGATTGATCATTCTGATTTCATTGTTGGCATTGTCCGCCACAAATACATTGCCCGATGTGTCTGCAAAAACACTGGTTACAACATTGAAATTAGCAATGGTTGCAGGCCCTCCGTCTCCGGCATATCCCAAGATACCATTACCGGCATAAGTAGTTATAATACCTGTAGCATTTACCTTTCGTACCCTGTTGTTTCCATTATCTGCAATGTAGATATTACCAAGCTTGTCGACGCTCACGCCGGTAGCGCTCTTTATTTTTGCAAGTGTGGCGGCGAATCCATCACCGGAGAATCCTCCAGGACCATTACCGGCAACTGTGGTAATTATACCAGAAATGGCGATCTTTCTGATTTTACAACTGTTGTTATTGTTGTCAGCCGCATAAAGATTACCGTTTCGATCAAAAGCAAGGGCGGTCGGGGTAAGCTCGGCAGCCGTTGCAGGCCCGCCATCTCCCAAATCGCCACCTCCGCCACTTCCAGCATAAACGCTGATCGTGCCAGTGGTGTTAATTTTAATGATACGCTTGCTATTGGCATCTGCGACGTAAACATTGCCAAAGGTGTCAATTGTAACACCCCGTGGGTGCGTAATGGTTGCTATACTACTAATGACTCCGGTGGGATTAATTTTCCTGATCAGATTATTGCCATAATCAGAAATGAAAATGTTGCCAAACTTGTCAACGGCAACACTGTTGGGGTTAAATAATTTCCCTCCTGTGGCAGCTCCGCCATCACCAAGCCCACCAGCAATTGTATTTATATTCTGAGCAGATGCCTGCACGAAAGTAAGAACAAATAAAAGCGACAAAATATTGGTAAAACTCTTTCTCATTTCTTCATCATTTATAGTTACAATATTGGTGATAAGGCGGTGTAACCCACTTAACTGAATATATAGCTATTAAAGATAAGAAATAATTGGAAGGTGCTATAGGAAATCGAGGGTATTTTTAGTGATATACCGCTAATAGCGGTAAGGATGATTGAGAAGAATTCCGTTTATTTACACAAAGTTACTACATGAAAAAACTATTGGCCATACTGGCTGTGCTGGTGATGCTTTTTTCCTGCAACAACGGAACGACGCCTGCCGGCAAAGAACCTGCCGGTAAAAAGCTGGGCGCAATGCTCAGTAATTACTGGGAAGAGAGAATGCAATTATTCCCGCTTGAAGCCACATCGAATGGAGATAACAGATATAACGACAGGCTCACCATCAATATTTCCCAGAGTTTCAGGGATAGTCTGGCTCGGTTTTATAATAAGTACCTGACCGAGGCAAACTCGCTCGACACTGCCGGGCTCGACAAGAATGATCTTGTCAGTTTCAGATTGATCAAGTATGAAATGCAGATGGGCCTGGAAGGGTTGAAGTATTCCACCCATTTGATGCCCATGAACCAATTCTGGTCGTTTACCCTTGAGCTGCCGCAACTGGGTGCAGGTAGCGGCAACCAACCCTTTAAGACGGTGCAGGACTATGATAACTGGCTGAAAAGGCTGTCTGTTTTTCCGGCATGGGCAGATACTGCGATAGCCAATATGCGCAAGGGCATAGCCACTGGCTGGGTATTGCCTAAAGCATTGGTAGTAAAAATGCTGCCGCAATTGAAAGCAGTAATAGTTTCAAATGACACCGCTAGTATATTTTATGGACCTATCAAAACAATGCCTGCATCGTTCAGTCAGGCTGATAGGGAAAGACTCAAATCTGCCTATGAAAAGGCTATCGAAACAATTGTGAACCCTTCGTACAGTAAGTTGTATGAATTTTTCAAGCAAGAGTATTTGCCGAAATCAAGGGCTTCATATGGTATAGATGGTGTACCTAACGGCAGCGCTTATTACCAATATTGCATTAAATACTGGACAACTACCGACCTCTCGCCCGACAGTATATATAATACAGGTTTGCGTGAAGTAGCGAGGATTGAAAGCGAGATGAACAAAATTAAGGATGCTGTTGGGTATAAAGGCGATATGCAGTCGTTTTTCAAATACCTGAATGAAGATCTGAAGTTTGCCCCGTTCACTACCGAACAGCAGATACTGGATAGTTTCTGGGGCATCAAGAGGCTGGAAGGACCACAGCTACGCCGGTTGTTTAACGATACGCCCAAAACGCAGTTTACCATCAGGCAGACGGAAGCATTCAGAGCTGCATCTGCCAGTGCAGAATACAATCAGGGTTCAGCTGATGGTACAAGGCCAGGTATATTTTATGTACCGATCATTGACCCAAAGAAATTTAACTGCGTTGGGATGACCACATTGTTTTTGCATGAAGCAATACCGGGTCACCATTATCAGATATCATTACAGCAGGAAAATAAGGGGTTGCCTATGTTCAGGAGGTTTTTGTGGTATGGCGCATACGGCGAAGGCTGGGCGCACTATTGCGAAACGCTCGGTAAGGAGTTGGGTGTGTATAACAGCCCGTATCAGTATTTTGGCCATCTGAGCGATGGTATACATAGGGCTATCAGGCTGGTGGTAGATATAGGGTTGCATGCTAAGGGAATGACCAGGGAAGCCGCCATTAAATATATGATGGAGCACGAACAAATTACTGAGCGGGATGCTACGGCAGAAATTGAAAGGTATATGGCTATACCCGGCCAGGCGCTGTCGTATAAAATAGGTCAGATGGCAATCAGCGGAGAGAGAAAGCACTTTGAGGAAAAGCTGGGTGCGAAGTTCAATATTGCGTCTTTTCATGATGAAGTACTCAAAGACGGCTGTGTGCCGCTGAACATACTGCATGAAAAGATGGAAGAGTGGGCAAAGAAGCAGTAGTAGCTGTATGGGATAAAATTTTGTTTTCCGTATTGTTAACTCTGAATTTTGAATATAGCTATACTCTAAAGATGTGGACAATTGTATATGGCTATTCTATATTTTCACTTCTACGCTTTAGCCAGAAATAGTCCAGGTTTTTAGGATATAACTACGTGGAATTTTATTCTGCAACAGCAGGTACCGCAGCGGATTTAAATGTAAATGTTCGTTGCAAGATGTAACTGAGGATAGACAAAAAGACACAGATAAAACTAAACCTGACGGTTTGGTGAACTCCCGGCAGCCATAATGCTAAAGCCTTTATCAATATGTAATTCAATATATTGAATACAACGGTTGTCAGGAGGTACCGGAACAGTTGTATTTTGCCATGTAAATTTGATTCCGGGAACACAACATGCCTTGATAATATAAATCCCGCGGGAAAACTGATACAAAAGGCTATTATCCATGCGCCGACTTCGGGTGTGATAGGAGGCAAGTTGTTGTACAAAGGAATAGAACGTTTGTGCAGGATATAGGTAAATGCGATATGGTTAATAGCAATACCGAGTACCGTGTTGGATCCGCCACAGGCAAGATAACGAAATGTCTGAGTAGGTATAATTTTCACAAACGGTTGGTGAAAAAAGTCAATAACCTCTACTATGATATGTCTCGCTTTAGCTAACAAAATGACAAAAATTAGCCACGAAAATAAGCTAAAATATTAAATTAATTAACTATGCCATCTAAATTTTAATTAAAATTTGATAAGTATGCCCTATAGACATGGAGAGTTACATCTGCTTAATTTTCATTTTCTTCTGCGTCGCAACAAGAACCCTACGATGTCTTCAAGGTACATCTATGATCGCTTACATGGGGTTTAACAAAAACAATACCTCTTTAATTAGCCACTTCATTTATTTTTGCTTTTCAAATTTTACATAATGAAAGATTTTAAGCATGCAGTTATAGAGTGTGTACCTAATTTCAGTGAGGGGCGTAATATGGATATCATCAACCAGATCACCAGTGAGATTGAGCAGGTGGAGGGGGTGAGACTGCTGGATGTTGATCCAGGTAAGGCTACAAACCGCACAGTGGTGACGTTTGTGGGTAACCCGCATGTGGTTATTGAAGCTGCATTCAGAGCCATAAAAAAAGCAGGTGAACTAATAGATATGCGCACCCATACCGGTGAGCACCCAAGAATGGGTGCGACCGACGTGTGCCCGTTGATACCAATCTCTAGTATTACTGCTGAAGAAACAGTAGCATTTGCCAATGAGTTAGGTAAGCGTGTTGCCGAGGAACTGAAGATACCCGTCTATCACTATGAATATGCCGCAACTGCCGACCACAGACGGAACCTTGCCGATATTCGCAGTGGTGAATATGAAGGCTTCGCAGCCAAAATACTGAAACCGGAATGGAAACCGGACCATGGCCATCCCGTATTTAATGAGAAAAGTGGAGCTACTGTAATAGGGGTAAGAGATTTTTTGATTGCATACAACATTAATCTGAATACTACTTCTACCAGAAGGGCGAATGCTGTGGCATTTGACATAAGGGAAAAAGGCAGGCAGAAAAAAGACGATAAGGGTAAGATAGTGAAGGACGCAAACGGCGAAGCAGTTTGGGAACCCGGATTGCTTAAGTCGGTAAAAGCGATTGGTTGGTTTATAGAGGAATATGGAATTGCTCAGATATCGGTGAATCTGACCAATATGAATGTGACACCACTGCATGTGTTGTTTGACACTGCATGTGAGCGCGCTGCAGCAAGGGGTATGCGGGTAACCGGCAGCGAACTGGTGGGGCTGGTGCCGTTGCAGGCTATGGTGGAAGCCGGCAAATACTTCCTGCAAAAACAACAGAGAAGCACCGGGGTGGGAGAGGCTGAACTTGTGCGGATAGCCATAAAATCGATGGGGCTGGATGAATTGGGAACATTTGATCCGAGGAAGAAGATCATTGAATACCAGTTGGAGGATCAGGCGACGAAGAAGCTGGTGGATTTGACCCTTACCAGATTTGCACAGGAGACTGCGGCGGAATCACCCGCACCAGGCGGTGGATCGATAGCGGCGTATTGCGGTGTATTGGGTGCGGCACTGGGCACAATGGTAGCCAATCTGTCGGCACATAAGAAAGGCTGGGATGCTCGCTGGGAAGAATTCTCTGTACAGGCCGAAAGCGGACAAGTGCTGATGAAAGAGCTGCTGTTTCTAGTGGATGAAGATACCAATGCCTACAATAAGATAATGGCGGCCTTTGGACTGCCAAAAGCGACCGATGAAGAAAAAGCGGTGCGCAAGGCGGCGATAGATGCAGCTACAGTTTATGCGATCAAGATACCGTTCCGGACAATGGAGCTGGCGTATCAGTCGTTTGAACTGGCTAAATCAATGGTAGCGACCGGTAATCCGAACTGTGCAAGTGATGCCGGTGTTGCCGCGCTCTGTGCAAGAGCGGCAGTGAAAGGCACCTATCTGAATGTACGAACAAACGCAAAGGGTCTAGAAGCTAATGAAGAAGTAACAGCAATTCTTGCCAAGGCTGAAGAAATGAATAAAGGGTGTGAGGTTCTGGAGCAGGAAGTATGGAACATAGCACTGGAAAAGATGAAATAGCCTGAAATAGCAGAAATACAAAAGCCCCGGCATTCCGGGGCTTTTGTATTATATAACTAGCGTATAGATTAATTCTGCTTTGTAGCCATCATCTTTTTCGCTTCGATGCTCAAAGTGGCATGCGGTACTGCGCGAAGACGAGCTTTGTCTATCAGGTTGCCGGTAACGCGGCAAATGCCGTAAGTTTTGTTTTCAATACGAACGAGTGCTTTCTCCAGATGTGTCATAAACTGGATCTGGCGGCTGGCCAACTGAGCCAATTGCTCGCGCTCCATAGCGCCGCTGCCGTCTTCCATGTTCATGTATCTGTTTTCAGTATCGTCGGTACCGGCTTCGTCTTTGCGGGTAATAAGACCCTGAAGGTAGTTCAGTTCTTTACGGGCTGCATCGAGGCGGCTAACGATAATCTCCTTGAATTCCTGTAATTCTTCGTCGCTATAACGGTAAACCGGACCTTGCTTAACAGTAGGCTCATCTAAAATAGACCTGTATGTTTCAGGCTGGTACTGAATCATTGTATTAACAGTTGATTCTTTCTGAGCCTTTGACTTATTTTCCAGTTTGCGGTGAGCGATAATAACATTAGGCTTCTTTTCTGTTGGTTTAGCCGCAGGCGTTGCCATTGGTTTAGGAGCAGAAGGATTGATCTTAACCGGCATCTGAGTAATAGTCAGCTTCTTACCTGATTTTACGGGTGTTTTAGCTTTTACAGGTGCTTTTACTTCTGGTTTCGGAGCCGGAGCCTTCACTTCAGGTTTAGCCGGTGCTTTTGCTTTTACCTCAGGTTTAGCTGGTGCTTTTGCAGCAGGTTTAGCAGGTGCTGCTTTTGGTGCTGGTTTAGCAGGCGCTTTTGCAGCCGGCTTAGCCACTGGCTTTGCCGCAGCCTTAGGCGCTGCTTTTGGTGCTGCTTTTGGAGCAGCCTTAGGTGCTGGTTTTGCTGGTGCTTTTGCGGCTGGTTTTGCCGGAGCTTTAGCAGCCGGCTTAGCTGGTGCCACTTTTTTAGCTGGTGCCGCTTTTTTAGCGGGTTCAGCTTTTTTAGCTGGAGTTGCTTGTTTGCTATTTTTTTTATTCACAGTCTTTTGGTTATTTTTTAATGCAGTTGATTTATTTGCGGACTTCTTAGTGTCCTTAACTGCAGCCTTAGGTGTGGCCTTTTTTGCGGGCGCAGCAACTTTCTTAGCTGCAGGTTTTTCTTTGGATTTTGTTACGGCCACAGGTTTCTTAGCAGGAATAGCCTTTTTTGCACCATTAGTTGGTTTTGCACCTTTAGAGGGCTTGGCTGTCTTTTTGTTGTTTGTCGCCATAACTTTTTACTTTTATGTGTTTTTAGATATAAAAATATTTAACATTACATCGTTCACTTCCACTTCCACTCCGTTTTGTATTTCAGGTAATATATTTATGCTATCGGCTAAAATTTCTGCGCAAATATAGTCAGAATAATTAATTATTGTACTATTCAGCGGCTCGTACTCCTTAATGTTAACTATGATGCGATCAGACACTTCGAAACCTGTATCCTTTCTAATTTTTTGAATTCTGTTTACTATCTCCCTTGCATTGCCTTCTTCTAACAGTGCCGGAGTAATTGTTATGTCAAGTGCCACGCTCAGAT
>CAIKOJ010000155.1 GCA_903829015.1 uncultured Bacteroidota bacterium | reverse complement strand
TTTTACAACAACGAAAAAATGGAAAAGAACGAGAAAGATGATGTAATTTATTTAGCCATCATTCCTTACTTTTGAACCGTTCTGATTTTAATTCCTTTTCATCCCATTTCTAAATATTTGTTTTATGCCCGTCATCCTGCCTGTAAAGGGTGTTGCTCCAACCATTCCCGAGAGTTGTTTTGTTGCTCCAAATGCCACTATTGTGGGAGATGTTGTGTTTGGCGAAGAGTGTAGCATCTGGTTTAACGCTGTTGTGCGCGGCGACGTTAACAGTATTCGCATGGGAAATAAAGTGAACATTCAGGACGGTGCATGTATTCACTGTACTTACGAGAAAACAAAAACTGTACTCGGCAATAATGTTTCAGTTGGTCACAACGCTATCGTTCATGGCTGCAATATTGCCGACAATGTGCTGGTAGGTATGGGTGCCATTATCATGGATAATGTGGTAGTAGGCGAAAACTGTATTATAGCCGCCGGTGCCGTGGTTTTGGAAGGCACCGTCGTGCCACCCGGATGTATCTTTGCCGGTGTACCCGCTAAAAAAGTAAAAGATATCAGTCCCGAACTGCTCAAAGGCGAGGTAGAACGCATAGCCACAAATTACCTCATGTATAGTTCGTGGTTTAAGTAAGCCCGGTTTTCAATTTATACCGCACACCCGATATTTGTTCAAAATGGGAGATAATCGACTATTTTCGCTGCCACACCTAACACTTTGTTAAAAAAACTATTTAACAAAGTTATTGTTTTTTCAAAAAGCCTATTATATTTGCTGTCTAAATAAAACGCACTCTGTATGAAAAAACTGATCCTCGCTTTATTAGCTGCGGGAACAATTACAACAGCTAACGCTCAGGAACCACATAGTATCTTGTTATACGGGAATCTTGATTTCACTTCTAATTCTCATGACACGCTCGGCGGTTCTAGCTACAATCATCCTGCAAAAAGCACTATGTGGGACGCCAACATAGGTATTGGCTATCAGTTCAACCGTCATTGGACAATTGGTCTTCAGGTTATGTGGGGCCAGGATGCATACAAAGATTATGCAGGTCACAAAAACACTAACAACAATTACATGGTTGGTCCTTTTGCACGTTACTCTCATTACATCGGCAAGAGCGAAACTTTCTACTACTACTCTCAGATCGATTTTGATTACCATGGTGGATACCATACAGCAGAAGGTGCAGCAGCAACCGGCAAGCACAATGGCATCTATGTAGGTGTTTATCCTGCACTGGGTATCAATGTTGGTAAAGGAATGGGTCTTAACTTCGCTATCGGCGGTATCAACTACACAACCGACAAAACTGAAGGCGTAGTTTATGCTACTAATACTTTCAACTTCACATTCGGTCATCAGGTGAATGTAGGTATCAGCAAAAACTTCAATGTTGGTCACAAAATGCACAGCCATCACGAGCCAGGCGACGAAGTTCACCGTCGTAAAGCTGACAAAATGGAAGATGAAGATGATGCAGCTCCAAAACCAAAGAAAAAAGAAAGAAACAGGGATGATGACGAGTGATAATTATCCTTTGAAAAATATACCAGATGTCCCGCAAATGCGGGACATCTTATTTTAAGTGATGCCCAAATACCATTAGTAAGTCCGGAACATAATATTCTGCCGGATTTTCCGTTTGTTTACAGGATTGATGCATTTATTTTGACAACATCATTACCTTTGTTACATTGCCGCTGATATGAAGTACATTCTTTCTTTTCTATGTATTCTTGTTTCCATGATGGGTCTTTCCCAGCAGGATTCCATAAATAATGCCGCAAAGTCCCATCCAACCTATGCCAGGCGCTCTATTTCCGCTTCGGTTTCTATAGGTTTTCTCGACGATTATAAACAAAACTATTCCCTGCCGCTTGGCTTTCAGAAAAGTAATACTTCAGGCTTTGCCCCCGTTTACGCCAGGGTTGAATATGCCTTGTATAAGCATGTCAGCCTCGCGGCAATGTTTAGTTACGATGCCTTTTATTATAATTTCAGGCAGGAATATACAGGCAACAACGGCCCGTTTACCCGGTATAAAACCAATAAAACAAAAGTATTTAGTGGTGGTGTAGGTGCGTTTTACCACCTCAACCATGTTATTCACAGCAAACATTTAGATCCGTTCATTGGAGTAGGTTTATCACTCAACAATGTCAGCTACAGCGCATATCCACAGGGCGACAGCACACTGGCCCGCAAAGAGCACAACGTATCACCTTACCTGAAGCTTGGTGCCCGCTATTATATCACCGATAAATTCAGCCTCTTTGGCGATATCGGTTACGATAAGCAGAGCATTTTCAGTTTGGGTTTTTCCTGCCGTTTCTATTCCCCAAAGCTGGGCATTAAATAAAGTTCCTGTCTTTTTACTGTACACACCAAACATGTGTATGATTTTCATGCAACCAAATGCGTGACCGTAGATGCTTTTTACTACAGAGTATCTTTGTAACTTTACCCTTCGTTTCAATATATACAACATATGTCTTATTCTCTTAAGAATAAAATTCGCCTTGTTACGGCCGCATCTCTATTCGATGGCCACGATGCCTCCATTAATATCATGCGCCGAATTATGCAGGCAAGTGGTGCAGAGGTTATTCATTTAGGCCACGACAGGAGTGTGCAGGATGTGGTTGATTGTGCAATACAAGAAGACGCAAATGCGATCGCTATTACATCATACCAGGGAGGCCATGTAGAGTACTTCAAATACATGTACGATCTGCTGAAAGAAGCAGGCTGCGGGCACATAAAAATATTCGGTGGCGGTGGTGGTGTTATTCTGCCTACAGAGATCAAAGAACTGGAAGACTATGGCATCACACGCATATACTCTCCCGATGATGGTCGTTCGCTGGGTCTGCAAGGCATGATCGATGATCTGCTCGAAAAAAGCGACTATCCAACAGGTAACCAACTAAACGGCGAGCCCGGACATCTGATTGAAAGAGACGTAAAATCTATTGCTCGTCTTATTTCTGCGGCCGAAAACTATTCAACACTACCCGAAACACAATCGGCACTAAAAAAGGTAAACGAACAGGCAGCAACCAGCAATACACCGGTTTTAGGTATCACAGGTACCGGCGGTGCTGGTAAAAGTTCCATGGTCGATGAATTGGTTCGTCGCTTTCTGCTCGATTTCCCCGACAAGCATATTGGTATCATTTCCGTTGACCCAACAAAAAAGAAAACCGGCGGTGCACTGCTTGGCGACCGTATTCGTATGAATGCGATCAGGAACAAGAGAGTGTATATGCGCTCTATGGCTACACGCCAAAGTAACCTTGCCGTTTCAAAACATATTCACGATGCCATAAGCATCCTGAAGGCGGCTAAGTATGATCTGATCATTCTCGAAACTTCAGGCATTGGCCAGAGCGATACCCAGATCACCGACTACTGCGATATGAGTATGTATGTGATGACTCCGGAATATGGTGCAGCTACACAGCTTGAAAAAATCGACATGCTCGATTTCGCTGATATTGTCGTGATCAACAAATTCGACAAACGAGGCGCAATGGATGCATTGAGAGATGTGAAAAAACAATATCAGCGCAACCATAAATTATTTGAAAAGAAAGCAGACGACATGCCGGTATATGGCACCATTGCTTCTCAATTCAACGATCCGGGTACAAACTCCATGTACAAGGCTATGATGGACCTGCTGGCAGATAAAACAGGTACGCCACTGCACTCTAAGTACGTGATCACCGATGAGATGAGCGAAAAAATATTTATCATTCCGCCATCACGCACCAGGTACTTAAGTGAGATCTCTGAAAACAACCGCAAGTACGATAGGTGGGCTAAGGACCAAAGCAACGTTGCCCAGAAGTTGTTCTCCATCACAAAAACTATTGAAACACTAAATGCAACTACTGTTGAAGATAAAGACAGACTGATAAAGGTGCTGCAGGAAGTGTACGCTAAAACTGAGTTGGACCTGGATCCGAAAAATAAATTCTTGCTAGAGCATTGGCAGGAAAAGAAAGCGCAGTACACAGGCGATTTTTATTCTTATAAAGTACGCGACAAAGAGATCAAAATTAAAACGCACACCGAGTCTTTGTCGCATTTGCAGATACCCAAAGTAGCCGTGCCTCAGTTCGAGGCGTGGGGCGAAATACTACAGTGGGCATTAGCCGAAAATTTCCCGGGCGAATTTCCTTATGCATCCGGTATCTATCCGTTCAAACGCGAAGGTGAAGATCCTGCAAGGATGTTTGCCGGTGAAGGCGGTCCTGAACGTACGAACAAACGTTTTCACTATGTCTCTTCCGGCTTGCCTGCTAAAAGGCTAAGCACGGCCTTCGACAGTGTGACCCTGTATGGTCAGGACCCAGACCACCGCCCCGATATTTATGGTAAAGTAGGTAATTCAGGTGTAAGTGTTTGTTGTCTGGACGATGCCAAGAAACTATACAGCGGTTTCAATCTGGCCGATCCGAAGACCTCTGTATCAATGACCATTAACGGTCCTGCGCCTACTATTACTGCTTTCTTTATGAACGCTGCAATAGACCAGCAATGTGAGCTGTACATAAAAGCAAACGGACTTGAAGAGGAAGTAAATAAAACGATAGATTCAATATTTGCAGCCAAAGGATTAGACCGTCCACGTTACAACGCCTCCCTCTCCTTTGGAGAGGGTCGGGGAGAGGTTAACCTGCCCGATGGCAACGATGGCCTGGGACTAATGCTTTTGGGCGTTACCGGAGATCAGGTATTGCCTGCCGATGTGTATGAGAAGATCAAAGTAGACACTCTCAAAGCCGTTCGCGGTACTGTTCAGGCCGATATACTTAAAGAAGACCAGGCACAGAATACCTGCATTTTCTCTACCGAGTTTTCACTGAGAGTTATGGGCGATGTGCAACAGTACTTTATTGACAATAAGGTGCGCAACTTCTATTCTGTATCTATCAGCGGTTACCATATAGCCGAAGCAGGTGCAAATCCTATTTCACAGTTGGCATTCACTATATCTAATGGTTTTACGTTCGTAGAGTATTACCTGAGCAGGGGCATGCACATCGATGATTTTGCGCCCAACCTGTCATTCTTCTTCAGCAACGGCATCGATCCTGAATACAGCGTTATAGGCAGGGTGGCACGCCGTATATGGGCTAAGGCAATGAAGCTAAAATACGGTGGCAATGAGCGCTCTCAGATGCTCAAGTACCATATCCAGACATCAGGCCGCTCACTACATGCCCAGGAGATTGATTTCAATGACATACGTACGACGCTCCAGGCATTGTACGCTATTTACGATAATTGCAACTCACTGCATACGAATGCCTATGACGAGGCTATAACCACCCCTACCGAAGAAAGTGTACGTCGTGCCATGGCCATCCAGCTCATCATTAACAAAGAGCTGGGGCTTGCAAAAAATGAAAATCCGCTGCAGGGATCATTCATCATTGAAGAACTGACCAACCTCGTGGAGGAAGCGGTGTTGTCAGAGTTCGACCGTATTACAGAACGTGGCGGTGTTTTGGGTGCCATGGAAACCATGTACCAGCGCAGCAAGATCCAGGAAGAAAGCCTTTATTACGAGACCTTAAAACATACCGGCGAATTCCCGATCATTGGCGTTAATACGTTCCTGAGTTCAAAAGGCTCACCAACTGTCATTCCACAGGAGGTGATCCGCTCTACCACAGAAGAAAAGGAATTCCAAATAGCCACGGTTCAAAACCTTTGGAAACGTAACGAGGATAAGAGCGCAGATATGCTGCACAAACTCCAGCAAACAGCCGTTCACAATCACAACATCTTTGAAGCACTGATGGAGACAGCTAAATATTGCTCCCTCGGACAGATTACCAAAGCATTGTTTGAAGTAGGCGGTCAGTACAGGAGGAACATGTGATCAGGATTTTCCGAATTTAGAAAAGTGCCGACCAATAAGTCGGCACTTTTCATTTCTGCAGAATTATTTGATATAAGTGTTTATTAACCTCGTAATCAACCATTCCCTATCTCCCCCAGCACCGCTTCCAGTTCACTGATCATCATGGCTGTGGCACCCCATATAATGGTGCCGTCTTCCAGGTTATAGGCTCTTACTTGTCTTATTACGTCTGGCACCGCCGGCGATACTACATCAGTTACTATCTTCCGGTCCGGGTGCAGTAGTTCTTTGATGGGCACCTCGAGTGTGTAAGCAACTTCATTCTGGCTTAGATTATACACCGGCTGCTGCCTCGCAAAACCTACATATGGAAATACATTGAAATTACTCACCGGTATATACAGCGAAGTCAAACTACCCAATATCTCTACCTCGTGTTCATTAATGCCTACTTCCTCTTTGGCTTCTCTCAACGCCGTAGCTCTTAGATTGGCATCGGTTTCATCAAATCTCCCTCCCGGAAAACTCACCTGCCCGCTATGCGCCGTCCTGTCTTCTTTTCTTTTCATCAACAGCACATGCAGTTCATCTTCCACCGGAAACAACAGGCATAGTACAGCACTCAGCTTTGCATTATCTGGTACTGTGAGTGGCATCTTTACTACACGCCCCATCATGCGCTCCTGCGCGCTGAGGCCTGGCAGTGGTTGTGCCAGGCGCTCTCGCAGTCTCGATATGGTTTCTGTATAATTCAATCTTGCTTAATGGTCTTTTGCTACTCCCACGTGCTTACCGCATTGGCACTTCAAATATCAGTATATCACTGGTAGTTTCTGCGGTCATGTCAAACTGTTCAGTATCAGATATCCCTAGTGCGTCCCTTCTGGCCAGTACCTGATCTCCGATCGCAGCTTTACCTTCTATTACAAATACATAGGCACCATGCTGCGCACTGTGCATTGTGTGGGTCAGCGTTTTACCGCTTTCTAGTGTGGTTCTGTATATCCAGGCGTTCTGGTGTATTTTCAGTCCTCCGTCTTCGTTGTCAATAGGCGATACCAGTGCCTGCAGTCTGTTGATCCGCTCACCTGCCGGAAACGTACGCTGGTCATACCTCGGTGTCACATTCTTTTTATCCGGAAATATCCACGTCTGCAGCAGATTCGTTCTCTTGTTTGCATCCGGGTTATACTCACTGTGTGTCACTCCCGATCCCGCACTCATCACCTGCACCTCATCAGGTACTATCTGCTGTGTATGCCCCATGCTGTCTTTATGCTCTAAGGCACCCTCCAGCACGATTGTGATGATCTCCATATTATCATGCGGGTGCCGGCCAAAGCCCATGCCCGGTGCCACAATATCGTCGTTGAGTACCCTAAGCATGCCAAAATGCACCTTTGCAGGGTCATACCAGTTGGCAAAACTGAATGAATGATGGGCGTCCAGCCAGCCATGGTTGGCATGCCCCCTTTTATCTGCCGGATGAAAAATTGTAGTTGCCATATTTGATTTGTTTTTGGTTACATGTACATACATGCAATTGCCATACCCCACCTCTGTACCTGACAAAGTTGCAGAATTTCCTCCTCATAAACAGACATTACCCTGAATTAGTTAATTCCCAAGACCAATAATTTAGGTAATTTGGCACTTTCAAAACCACAACATATACTCACGACCAACTACTATCTACTAAAGACTAACTACTAACAAAAAATGGCCCAAAACATACTGGTAATAGACGACGAAAAAGCGATACGCAAAACCCTTGGCGAAATTCTTGCCTTCGAAGGCTTCACGGTTGATGAAGCTGCAGATGGTGCCGAGGGCGCTAAAAAGATCAGGGAAAACAACTACGACTGTATCCTTTGCGATATCAAAATGCCTAAAATGGATGGTATGGAGGTACTGGCAGTAGCCCGTGAGGTTCGGCCTGATATTCCTTTCATTGTCATTTCGGGTCATGGGAATATAGAGACTGCGGTTGATGCAGTGAAAAAAGGTGCGTACGATTATATCTCCAAACCACCTGATCTGAACAGGCTGCTCATAACCCTTCGCAACGCTATGGACAAAAAGCTGCTGGTAGCTGAGACCAAACAGCTACGCAAACGCATTTCGCGTGGTTACGAGATGATTGGTGCGAGCGATGGTATGATGCGCATTCAGGAGACCATTGCCAAGGTAGCACCTACCGATGCCCGTGTTTTAATTACCGGTGAGAATGGTGTGGGTAAGGAACTAGTTGCCCGCCGTATTCACGACCTCAGCAGCCGCTGTGCCGGACCTATGATAGAGGTGAACTGTGCAGCCATACCCTCCGAGCTTATAGAGAGCGAATTATTTGGCCACGAAAAAGGATCCTTCACATCGGCTATTAAGCAGCGCATAGGCAAGTTTGAGCAGGCTAATGGCGGAACATTGTTCCTCGATGAGATCGGCGACATGAGCCACGATGCCCAGGCCAAAATGCTCCGTGCCCTGCAGGAAAGTAAAATAACCCGTGTAGGTGGCGAGAAAGAAATTAAAGTAGATGTACGCGTTATTGCGGCAACCAACAAAAACCTGCTCGAAGAAGTAGAAGCAAAAAAATTCCGGCTCGATCTCTACCACAGGCTCAGTGTTATACTCATTCAGGTGCCTTCACTCAATGCCCGCCGCGACGATATACCGGCACTCATCATGCACTTCCTGAAAGAGATTTGCGAAGAATACAAACAACCCGTAAAGGACATAGAACCCGATGCTGTTAAAGCCCTGCAGGAATACAACTGGACCGGCAACATCCGTGAGCTCCGCAACGTGGTAGAACGCCTCATTATCCTCTCTGATAAAACCATCACCAGAAAGGATGTGGAATCGTATATTTTGCTGAGATAGGCAATAACACTTAATTTTGATAAAAAGAAGAGTATATGACCACGGCATTGATACGGCAGAAACTATATGAATATATTCGTATTGCCGATGAAAAAAAAGTGAAAGCCATATTCACGATGGTTGAAGGAGAGATTGGAGACTATGAATGGTCAAAAGACAAGGAATTTCTGGCAGAACTGGATAGGCGCTCAGCCGATTATAAAAGTGGTAAGGTGAAAGGCATACCTTGGGAAGAAGCAAAATTGAAAATAATGGCTTCCTCAAAAAGTAAAAAGAAATGACTTACCAGATAGTGCTTCATCCCGACGCATTACTGGAACTCAACCAGTCATTTCAATGGTATGAAGAATGTTCAGAAGGACTGGGACAAAGATTTTTAGCTGCAGTTCAAAATAAATTCGATAAGCTGTCTTATACCCCCGAGCTGTATGCCAAGAAAAAAGGGAGTTACAGAGCCGCTGTGGTACAGGACTTTCCGTACACAATTATTTATCAGATTTTAGAAAAGCAAAAAGTTGTTTTTATCTCTTTCGTCTTTCATACGAAAAGAAACCCCCGTCTAAAATTCAGAAGATAAAATATGATTTGCTATAGCCTTTAATGGTCTCCCTTCCTACTAATCAACCACCCAATCAATCAACTAACCAACCAATCAACTAACCAACCAATCAACTAATCAACTACCCTATCGCCTGCTTCAGATCATCTATCAGATCTTCAACATCTTCAATTCCCACACTTAGTCTTATCAATGAGTCGCCCAGGCCATTGGCTATGCGCTGCTCCCTGGGTATAGAACCATGGGTCATGGTAGCGGGGTGACCGATGAGCGATTCTACACCACCCAGCGATTCTGCGAGTGCAAAGAGTTTAGTTTTCTTCAGTACCGCTAGTGCATCATCTATATTATCACCTTTTAGTGTAAACGAGATCATACCACCGAATCCCCTCATTTGCTTTTTGGCAATATCGTGATTGGGGTGATCTTCAAAACCCACCCACAGCACCTTACCCACCTTGGGGTTAGAGCGCAGGTAGTGAGCCACTGCTTCGCCGTTCTCGCAATGCCGCTGCATACGCACATGCAGGGTCTTTATACCACGTAGCACCAGCCAGCAGTCGTGCGGACCCGGCACTGCACCGCAACTGTTTTGTATAAACCGCAGACGCTCTTCCAGACCGGCATCGTTCATAACCAGTGCGCCGTGCACCACATCGCTATGGCCACCCAGATACTTGGTAGCAGAATGCAGCACTATGTCTGCGCCCAGGTCAAGCGGGTTTTGCAGGTAGGGCGATGCAAACGTATTGTCTACTACCAGCGTCAGTTTGTGTTTCTTACAAATATCGGCGCAGGCAGCAATGTCTATTACATTCAGCAATGGGTTGGTTGGTGTTTCCACCCATACCATTGTGGTGCGGTTATTAATATGGCGCACAATATTGTGCGCATCGTGCATACCTATAAAATGAAACTTGATACCGTACTGAGCGAAGATCTTTGTCATCAGGCGGTAAGTACCACCATACAGATCGTTCGATACTATTACCTCATCGCCCGGAGCCAGCAGCTTTACTACGGCATCGGTAGCTGCCATGCCGCTGCCGAAGCACAAACCGTACTTACCATTCTCTATGGCAGCCAGTGCATCCTGCAGTACCGTTCTTGTAGGGTTCTGGGTTCTGGCATATTCATATCCCTTGTGGTCGCCCGGACCAGCCTGCACATAGGTGCTCGTCTGGTAAATAGGCGTCATAATAGCGCCTGTTGTTGGGTCGGGATGCACCCCTGCATGTATCAGTTTGGTATTCAGCTTATAATTCTTGTCTGCCATCTTATAGTATTGTAGGTGGCAAAGGTAAAATTAAAAACCCCAAACTGGCTAATGTCTATAACATTGGTTACGGTGGTGACACCAGCCAAATAAAGATATGTCGCCCTGAGCCGTGCCGAAGGGTGATGCTGAGCATTTGCACTCAGTCAAATAGCATTCCTGTTATCTGCTCTCTACATGCCGGACCTTCCTTCGATACAGCCGTCGTTGAAACTATGGCAGTTAATAAAAAAAGATACTGCGGGCGACCCTCCTTCGCTGAAGCCGTCGTTGAAACTATGGCTTCTAATAGGAAAAGCTACGGCGGGCAAAGGAAAATTTCCCACTTTTTGCGATAAGTTGTAAAAAGCAGTAAAACATTGATTATCAATAGTTTGTTTTGGAAAAATTTCCCAAAAACTACCCAATTGGGAATCAGTAGATAGTAGTTAGTAGTTGGTCGCGAGTTTGATGGGATTTACAGGATCATTTTTCAAAATTCCCCAGGTGGGGAATTATTTGTGTTGTTTTTATTAAAATGTTGAAAATCAACACTTTGCACTGGAAATGTGGATAAGAATTCCCCATTTTCTCCCCACTTTCTACACTATCAGGATTTTCCGGATCTTTGGATTTTCAAGATGGTTAGTCCTGAAATTGGTTGTCAGGTATGGGTGGTTCAGTTTTCTCGGATTCCACAGATTTTCTTTCATTATACAAAACAGTCTTTTAGTATTGCACAAACCATACCTAATGGCAGGCGAGCCATGCCTAGCGGCAGACAGGCCGGAAGCAAATTGCGGGTTTTCTTCCGGTTTCTTCCGGTACCGGAAAAACCATGCCTATATCGGCAGACAAGCCAGAAGTGGCTTAATTAATTGAAAATCAATTAATTGTGTGTGAATTGCGGGTTTTGCCGGAAAACTTGGTACCGGAAATTTCCTGTTTAGGAAATGGGTGCCAGCTTTATGTAAATATCGTGTATTGGCTGGAAATGCCAAAATTTAAAATCTATGACAGGACGTATACGGCCTATGACAGGACGGTGCGGGCCTGTGATGGGAAAAAATACCTTAATCGCGTTTCAAACGCTTTACCGATAAATCCTCCTCACAGATGAGGACTAGTGGGGACCAGTGGGGGAAGCGGACACTTCAAAATAACAGGACGAAGTAGACGCTTCGACCAGAGGAGAGAAAATTACACAACAAAAGCTGAAATATTAATGAAAATATATGAACCGGCGACCTTACCTTGGCTGTTTTTCATTTGTCTCATATTCTTTTAATGTAGTACCATTTATTAGCTTCCATTCTGTCAAACCATTGGCATTTCTTCCTAGAACAATTGATGCCGCCGTTGATGGACTACTAAAAATAAAGTCATCTGGAAACAATAGGTAATCTTCCTTTTGTACCAAAACACCATCGATTATTAGCTTTTGTCTTAATGCTTGAAAACTCGATGTAATTGACGTTACTGTTGAACCTGCTGCTTTTGAACCTTTGAACACTACAAACCCTTCTGAAGTTGGCTCACCCTGTGAATCTGCACCACGTGCGGCTTTAATAAAAAATATCTCTTGCTTTTGCTTGGGTTTAATTTCACGTTTTTCATCAAACACTTTATGTCCGAGGGTGTTTACAAGCATTTTTATATACTCAATAAATTCTTCCATTTCAGCTCTATCGGATTCTGAAATGGAAGATTGTGTAGGGGTGCTTGAATTCTCAATTTTATATCGATTTGCTGCAGTAGCAATACTATGCAATCTGTTTTCGAGATATTTTATATGAGCCTTATTTAGGTTGTCATCTTTACTAATAAAAACGATTGTTTCATTCCAAAAGTCTTTCTGGACTAAATGTTGATGAAGCCTTTTTAATATTGATTCTGCCTCCCCAATATATACTTGATCTTTCCCTTCATCGTCTTTACCGAATAGCAAGTATACCCCCGTATTAGATAAGTCATCGCGGTCAGAGCATTCTTTAATTTTAATTCTTGGTATTTTATATGCCTTCCCTGTCCAATTTGAAAGTTCACAACTCATTCGTCCATTGGGATCCCCATCCATAAGAAATATCTTAATTGTCTTCCCGAATGCCATTTATATTTTTTTAATTATATCACACAATACAGGTAAATGATCACTAATTTGCAACCATTCATCCCTCAATCCTATCTCAAAATTAGTTATTTTATCAACTATTTCTGTTGAAGCAAAAATATAGTCAATGTGATAGGGTTTATCTATTTTCCGCTGCAGGTAAAATGTAGGATGCATTTCCTCGCCTTGAGCACTATTGTAATAATCATGGTAGAGACTTGAAATTCCTATATCAGCCAATTCCCTCACAACATGGGAATGATTACATGTCCTCTTCCGTTCATCCCAAATTTTATTGCTATTGAAATCACCTATAATTATGCATCCTGTCATTTTCGCCTTATTGATTTGAAGATATTTCCATAATTGCCCAATATATCTATATGTAATTGAATTATTTCTCGTAGTCCACACCGCAACTAAGTCAAAGTTTTTGTTGATTCTGCAGGATAGGAAATATTTCAGACCATCTGCTTCCCATTTCAAATCACTAATCAGGATTCCCTCATTTGCAAAAACACCTAATCCTCTATTCTTATTTTCGCCAGTCCATAAGTAATTCTTTGCCCACGCTTTATACTTTTCATCCGTAGTTCTTAACGGATCTTCACATTCTTGTATAACTTGAATATCGGCACCAAGTTTATTAATTGCTTCGTATTTTCTCCTGAATGCGCCATTACAATTCCAAGTCAGTATTTTCATTTCAATAATTATTAATTCAGGCCAAGTTATGAAAGATATTTATTCCGCTGGCATTGTTTTTGGTTGCCTTGCTGATCCTCGTCTGCGCCGAGTACCTAACGGAAAAGCGTTTGAAACGCGATTATGGTATATTTCCTATCACCAGTAACCTCCCCTCTTTGGATGAGCAAGTGAAAGGGCGCCGCTCGGAAGCAATCAAGTCAGTATACAAATACACCATAAATCCCAAATGTGTACTACCCATGAAAATTATCACCCCAAATACCTGTTGCTATTCAGATAATACGAAGTTTTATATTTAAAAATAAGGGCGAGAAAGCCGTAACAATGGCGTATAATCACAATTTTTACCATAAATTTGCCGTCCTTAATAAAATTAACATAATACAAACCTACAATGTCTGTAATACAAACAATCAGGAACAAATACGGAAAAATAGCGGGTGCACTTATTGCCCTGGCACTCGTTGGCTTTATTATCTCAGATGCACGCAACGGTTCATTTGGTAATTTCTTCAGGAGTAACGATAACACCGTTATCACAGTCAACGGAACTAAAATAGATCCGAAAGAATATCAGTCGCATCTGAAAGAGTATGAAACACTCTACAGTATGTTCAATAAGAATCGTCCGCTTGATGAAGCTACAAGGTCTCAGATGAATGAGCAGGTTGTGCAGATGCTGGTGTACGAAACAGTAGTAGCTGAGCAGTGCGATAAACTGGGTATCCAGACTTCGCCAGACGAAGTTAAAGAACTCATTTACGGTGAGAACGCTGATCCTATCGTTCGCCAGTTTCAGGTAGAAGGACAGCAGGTGTTCATCAACCCACAAACCAATCAGTTCGATCCTGCAATCGTAAAGCAGTTTGAAAAAGCAGTGTCTGAAGATCCTCAGAAATACGATCCTACAGGCAAAGTGCGCGAGCAGTGGGAAGTAGTAAAATCATACGTGAAGCGTATGGCACGTGTAAACAAGTACAACACTATCTATGCAGGCTCGGTGTATGCACCTACATACCTTGCTAAGAAAGCAGTGAATGAGCAGAACTCTACTGCAGGTATCAAGTTTGTAAAGGTTCCTTACACAGCAGTATCTGATAACGAAGTAAAAGTAACTGACGAAGAAATTACAGCTTACATGCAGAAGCATGCTGCTAATTACAAAAACGATCAGCCTACAAGAAACATTGAGTACGTATCGTTCGATATCATCCCATCATCGGCTGATACTGCACGTCAGGTAAATGCATTGATGGATCTGAAAACTGAATTTGAAGCAACTAAAGACAACAAGACTTTTGTAAACAGCAAATCTGATGAGATCAATTCTTACTCAGAAGTGTACCAGAACAAAAGGACTTTCATGAGCAGGTACTCTGATTCTATTTCAGGTTTGGCAGTAGGTTCTATTTATGGTCCTTACTTCGACAACGGTGCTTTCAAAATGACGAAAGTAACAGATCGTAAAACACTTCCTGATTCTGTACAGTGCAAGCACATACTGGTTCGTACTAAAGACAGAGGTAAAGACGTAATGTCTGATACTGCTGCTAAAGCAAGACTGGACAGCGCTATTGCAATGATCAACGCAGGTGCTCCATTTGATTCGGTAGTTGCAAAATACTCTGAAGACGAAGGCAGTAAAGATAAAGGTGGCGAATACTGGTTCACACTGCAGCAGAGGGTTACTATCTCTAAAGAATTCGGCGACTTTATTTTCGAAGGCAGCAAAGGAGATAAGAAAACCATTAAAGTATCTAACGACAACTACGCTGGTTATCACTACATAGTTATCCTCGATCAGAAAGGTATTGCACCTTCTGTACAGATGGCTACCATATCGAAAGTACTGGCACCAAGCGACAGCACAGTGAACGCTATCTATGGTCGTGCAAATGAGTTTGCCGGTAAAAACCCAACCGCTACAGAATTTGATGCTGCTGTTAAGAAAATGAATCTGGATAAAAGAGTTGGAGACAACATCAAGGTTAATAACTTCTCTATCGCTGGTTTAGGTTCTTCAAGAGAGATCGTAAGGTGGGCATACAACCACAAGGTGGGCGACATTTCAAATGTATTCCAGTTAGGTGAGCAGCGCTATGTAGTTGCTAAGTTAGCATCTATACAGGAGCCAGGTTTGATGGCTGTAACTGCAGCTAACCGCCCAATGCTGGAGCAGAAGATAAAAGAAGAAAAGAAAGCAGACATTATAGTTAAGAAGTTCGGAGCATCTGGTACATTGGATGGTATTGCAGCAGCAGCAGGTCAGACAGTTCAGGCTTCTGATTCTTTAACACTTGCAGCAGGCTTTATACCAGGTTTAGGTTTCGAGCCTAAGGTTACAGGTTATGCATTCTGCAATGCCTTCCAGATGAATGCCGTATCTCCTGGTATCAAAGGTCAGGGTGGTGTTTATTTCATTAGCGTTACAAGGCGCACACCAAGCCAGATCGATGCCAACATCATGAACATGATCATGCCACAACAGCGCAGGCAGCAGGAAGGTCAGTTGAGGAATTCAGTTTCTCAGTTGCTCCAGCAAACAATGATCAAAAAGGCAGACGTAAAGTATAACGCTGATAACTTCTAAAAAATAATTGCCGCGCTCATAAACAGAGCGGCAGAAAAAAGGTTGCTTCGAAAGAAGCAACCTTTTTATTTGGTACCCGGTTCAAAGTGAAGTGCGTACCCATTCATACAGTAGCGCAGATGCGTGGGGGCAGGACCGTCATCAAAAACATGACCCAGATGGCCGCCGCACCTTTTGCAAAGTACTTCGTCTCTTACCATGCCGTAAGATTCGTCCTTATTCTCGGCGAGGCTGTTATTGTTGAGCGCCTGGTAAAAACTAGGCCAGCCGGTGTGGCTGTCGAATTTTGTACCTGAGTTGAATAGTGGATTGCCACAGGCTGCGCAATGGTACATACCCTTTTTATCGTTGTGCACATAGGGTCCGGTGTTGGGTGCCTCGGTGCCTTTCTCCCTCATTATATTATAAACTTTTGGAGAAAGTATTTTCTGCCACTGTGCATCCGTAACGGCTAGTTTACTGTTATCGCCCGGTTTGTAATACGGATTCTTGGCTTCGTCCTGCTGCTGTGCCGATGCGCCATAGGACCCGGACAGCATAGCCAGTAGTAAAGAAATGATCTTTGTGGTTTTCATATGCATTTGTGTTTCGGATTATAAACGATAAATGTCCGCAAATAGTTTCAACGAAAATGTTAAACCATAATACAAGCCATGGGAGGCCAAAATAAAAATATTGCAACACTACCTGAATATAAAATAAAAAGGTATTTTTGGAGTAATTAGTATCTGATGAAAAATAAGTTTGCTGTTCTTGTAGCAATAATAGCTGTAATTGTACTAGTAAGTAGTTGCGGAACTACCGTGTACAGGAAAAAGAGATACATGAGCACAAAGTATCTTAAGTACAAAACCAACTGGTATGGCTGGCATGCACACCATTACCGTCCGCGTGCCCACAGGGGTGGTTATTGGTAGTAGGTTAGTCTGATCTCGCAAATGAATTACTTGGTTTTTCTCTGCTATGGTACCAATCAAAGGGTATTTCATGAGTGTGTGTATGCACTGCTCTCGCTTGCAAGGGTATGCGGCGCAGATGGCTTAAAAGACACTGAGATCTGGATATACACCGACAACGCGCCATGGTTCAAGACGTTTAAAGATTGCTCACTGCCGCTGCACTTTCGCGAGCTGGACAGTTCCCTGATCAAACAGTGGCGCGGTGACATTGATTTTGTACACCGGGTAAAGATCGAAACCCTGCTGGATTTTACGAGTACCAGAAACGGTAACATACTCTACGTAGATTCTGATATTGTATTCACCGGCGGGTTGCAAACTATCTTTAAGAATATTGCGGCGGGCAGCCTGTATATGCATATTGCAGAGTCGAGGATCAGCCAGATGGCTAACCCATTGTTCACGAAAATGAACAGGTTCCTGCAAAGCAATAAGCTGGAGCTGAACAGCAAGCCGCTGAATGAAATGATGATGTGGAATGCAGGGGTGCTGGGCTTTAATACAAAGTATAACCACCTGCTGAAAAACGTGCTTGAATTTACAGACCGTGAATATCCTCAATTCCCGAAGCACATAATAGAGCAGTTTGCATTCTCTGTTTACTTTCAGGATACGGTAAACATAAAAGCGGCAGCCTACAGCATTTTTCATTACTGGAACCTGAAAGAAGCTGGGCAATTGCTGGCGTCGTTCTTTAGCTATTTTAAAAACAGTAACTGGGCTGAACTAACCGAGTACAGTACGCTCATAACCCTCGACAATTTGATGCAGCAAAAGGTTGCCTTTCTTGGCAACAGGAAGCTTACTGATATGCTTACGAAAACAAATTGGGATCTGACTTTGCCTGATTGGGCTGAGATGCAAAAGCAGATCTGATACCCTGCAGTTGGTTACTTAATGTATTTAACGAGCGTATCGATAGCCGCTTTGTTTTCGGGATTATAGATGGATTGGAACAGGTCTTCTTTCTCTTTTTGAGTGAGGTGAAAATTGAGGGCTGCAACTTTCTTAGATTCCTTTGGTACATACTGCAGCGTTACGAAATGCAGATTGCCTATAGCCGATGACTTACTGAAATCTTTAAGATAATCCTGAGCATATGATTGCAGTGCCTCCCATTTGTTTTGAATTACGAATACCGGATCTGTGATCATGTTTGCCAGAGAAGATTCATCTGAATTGGAACTCACATCGTTCTCCCGGGTATCCCTGATCTGCAGAAATATGGTTTCGCTGGTGTTGTTTCTTATCCATTCGCGAAAAACATACAGGTACCGGCTGGACAGGTCAGTTCCAAAATTGTCACTCAGCCCGGCATCCATTATGTTCATTCGTGGCTTGCTAGGCAGTTTTACCACCGGCAAAATGAAAGGGAATGTAGCATTCATTCGCAATGCTGATGTGAGCCTTAGATTGTAGGGGTTTTGTCTGGAATAAAAAGCAGAGAAATCGACAGCATCTATAGGGGGCAGTGGATCGCTGATGGAATATTCTGGCTGTGTGAGATACGATACCGGCTGACCGGATATGAGCAACTTTCTACCGTCGTTAATAATGGTGCCGTTGATCAGTAGCATGGGTATTTTTCCTGTCGCTTCCCGCTCTTTGAAGTAACCGATATTCTGATCAAACATACCGTCGGTATTTCTGATCAATTCCTGTTCCAGTGCATAACCGCGGTCTCTGGTGTAGGAATATCCGGCCAGAGATATGTCGTTGAAGGGGGAGACGAGGTCTACGCTTACCAGCGAGAAAATGATAGAGTTGAGCAGGTCCTTACCCATATTGTTCTGGTAACGGGGGCTGTACTTGTCGTTCAGTATACCACGGTCGTTGGCATCCTGTATGCTGCGCCAGTATGCTGCGCCTATCATACCGCCCGATGCGCCGGTTATCAGCACAGTGCTTTTAAACAGGCGACCATTGGTTACACTGTCTATATACTGCAGTGCATGAAAGGTCCAGTATGCCGATCTGGATCCACCGCCGCTTACGGATATGATGACGAGTGGAGGCTTAGCTGAATCGTTGGTGATCTTATTTTTCCATAGTTGCAACCTTGTCTCCTCAATTTTTTTGTCAGACAGGTATTTATTTTTAGAAAAAATGTTGTGCAGTGTTTCGTAATTGTATTCAGGCTGATTGGTTGGAGCCTGCTTATAGTTAACTCCGTAAGCTACACTCCTGAGGTCAAATATTTTGTACGAAACCATCACAGACAGTACAAGAAACAGCATCACCCAGCCCAGAGCTTCCCAGCTTTTCAGGAAATATTTGAATGCACCAGCCACACCCAGAATGATTGAAAAGAACAGCAGGAAGCTGGCTCCTGCCGGCACACGCAGCAGGGGTATATCCATAAATGCACCTGATACGAGCAGCAGTATGTAGGAAAACAAAGCCGCGAAAATAACGTTGCGGTGATGCCTGCGCAGAATGGTATTCATGACCCTGGGGTGATATGGCTGCAGGTCTGAAACACTTTCTATTTTAAGATCTACAGAAAGGTAAGACTGTGCAGGCAGTATATCAATTTCATAGTCGAGCGAATCGTAGGGGATGAAGCCCCTGATGCGCGATGGATTTGTGATCTTGCTCAATACTGTTTTAAAGAAGTCTCGGCTGACCCTGAAAAAGTAAACAAAGGACACCAGAATAATAATGATGATGCCCAGATAAAAACCGAGTTGCAGCAGCACGATATCCTTAACGCTGTATTGCTCGTTGAACCATTGAAAGTGGACGGTAACAAACGAAAAAAATGTGAGGAACGAGAGTGGAATGATAGAGTTATTGAAAGTATACACTACAAATGCCAGCCTTGTAGCGCCCATATAAGGAATGCGCTTGCTGTGTATGATAAAGGTGGTGATGTGCCACGTCATGATGAACACGCACATGGCACAACCCAGCAAAAACATACTCATAAAGTTGATGCTGCCCGAATACTCGGGCGCCAGAAACAAAGAAGATGCCCCGAAGTGCGACGCAAACCGGCCAGTAACCGTGAGCAGCAAAATAAGCCAGAATACAAGCAGTAACTGGTACTTACGGAAGTGGAGCAGCAAAAGCTGTACCGGTAAAAAATAATAGACTTTCCGTAACGCCCGTTTCATGTTGTAAAATTATACTGTTATCCGTTTGCTACACATTTAGTTCGTTACGGTAGCTGCATGGGTGCAGGCACCGGTCATAAAATAAGGAACTTATCGGCGTCGTTGAGAAAGGGCAGCTTTTTTCTTAAAGTTTCCAGCTCTGCTTTTTCTAAAGTAACCGTGTGGCAGTCTGCAATGTTTGGCTGCTGGTATAACAATTCACCAGCCGGACCGAATACGCTGCTTTCGCCTATATATTTGAATCCAGCGCCGTCTGTGCCAATTCTGTTGACTCCTACAGCATAGCACTGATTCTCTATTGCTCTTGCCTGCAAAAGCGTTTTCCAGGCAAGGCTCCTTACCTGCGGCCAGTTTGCCACTACCAGCAGTACATCATATTCATCGCTCTGGTTTCTGGCCCATACCGGAAACCGCAGATCGTAGCAGATCAGTAGTTTTATCCTCCAACCGTTTACACTGGCAATAAACTTCTTATCTCCGTGTGTATAGTGCTTGTCTTCGCCGGCATGACCAAACAGGTGGCGTTTGTCGTAAGTCCCTATCTGCCCATTGGGCTGCACCCAAAGTGTACGGTTGTAGTACTTACCATCGTCTTCAATAATAAGGCTACCAGTAAGTATGCACCGATGTTTAACCGCCATGGCTGCCATCCAGTTTACCGTAGCCCCATCCATTGGCTCGGCCATCCGCTCGGGTGCCATGCTGAAACCGGTGCTGAACATCTCGGGGAGTGCAACAACGTGCTTAGTACCTGAAATTTCGGAAATGGTCTTTTCGTACTGGCTCAGGTTTGCGGCTTTGTCTTCCCATACTATATCTGGCTGTACGAGCGTTATATGTAATTGATCTGCTGCCATATTGGTACTCAAATGTAAATAGTTAAAATCGTATTGGTTTAAAATTATTAACTAAGCATCAATGATGAAATAAATTGGGCAACCTGACTCGTTCTTTTCCATTTCTGCTTCGTTGCTAAAGTTCTTAAATAATTCATTATTCGCGACTTTATCGCCTCGCATAAAAGAAAAATAACTTCGTCAACTTAACCAATTTACTTCATCAGTGATCCTAATTTATCAAATTGTAATTGGTATAACAGGCAGTTAGGTTATTTTTGTATAAAACAGGGTTAAGGCGAGATGATCGAAACGGGTATGAAAAAGGTATTGTTTTTATTTTTATTGTTGTCCCCGATAGTTGGGTATTGTGTTGATAAACGCAAACCGAAGCCTATGCCGGTGAGCAGATGGCGGGAGGCACAAAGGATGAGACCCGATTCGTCGATCGTTGCTTTCACAGATACGCTTTTCATTTCATTCAGGGTAAAGGACTCTTTTTCTTACCACAACAAGAATGGGTTTATTTATAACGGCAACTACACGATCAACGAGGACAGTCTGCTTGACTTTGGCACTGTGCGGTACAAGATACTGGAGCGCAAGCCCACCAGCCTGGTATTGGTAAATGATCAGGGATTGTACCGGATGGTGAGAGATTCGACCGACACGATGAAAATAATTGTGCTGGACAAAGACGAGAAAATTCTGCCTGTAACCAACATAGATGTGATGATAGGTAGGTGGTCGGTGTATAAACGACAGGCAAAAGACCCGTCATCAGGGCCGATAGACAATGCGGTGGCATTGAGAACTGTGTATATCACCGGGCCATCTACAGACGGCAAGCAAGGCTACGTATACAGCGGCAGCGATCCGTCCAATTCGCCATCGTGGTACATAAAATCGCTGGGCAATGACCAGGTGCTCGACTGCGATGGGAAGGGCAAGCGAATACTTAAGGTGGTCAAGTGCCAGAAGGGTGAAATGATACTGGAAGAAGAAGGCATCAAGTATTATTTCAAACAGTTCAAGTAGCAGAAGCTACCCTACCAAAATTTAAAAGGTATAGTTAAGTGCATTTGTTAAGTGTCCGTGTTTGACCTCTCCCCAGCCCTCTCCAAAGGAGAGGGTGAGGTCGAATGAGCATTGAAAATGCACTAAACTATGCCGCTTGAAGTATAAAACAGAATTTTCAGGCAACGAAAATAGTTGCCATTTTATGCGATGCTGCAGTTAAAACACTATTCCTTTGAGTTGCCGTTTGAATATCCGTTCGTAACCAGCCACGGCAGCAAAACACATCAGCCTACACTGATCACATCGCTGGGGCTGGGCAACCTGATCGGATACGGCGAGGCTCCGGCCATCAGCTATTACAATGTTTCTGTAGAACAGATGGCGGCAACGCTGGAATCTAAAAAGGGCATGATAGAGCGATATGCACTCACCGACCCCGGCAGATTCTGGCACTTTCTGCATCACCTGATACCCGGGGAACACTTCCTTACTGCCGCACTGGATATTGCAGGCTGGGACCTGTTTGCCCGAATGAGCCGCAAACCACTTTACCAGATGCTGGGGCTACAGTGGAAGGACATGCCTCTTACGGATTACACCATAGGCCTTGATACTGCGGAAAATATGGTGGCCAAGCTGCAGGCGCATCCCTGGCCGATATACAAAATAAAAGTAAGCACACCCGATGATATTGATCTGCTGAGGGCACTACGTGCGCATACATCTGCACCTTTCAGAATAGACGTAAATGAGGGCTGGACATTTGAACAGGCCCGCATGCTCATACCTGAAATGCAGCAACTGAATGTGACCCTTATAGAACAACCGTTGCCCAGAAGCGAGTATGACGCCATGAAGGAACTGATGGCCCTCTCGCCCATTCCGCTGTACGCCGACGAAAGCTGCCGGACAGAAGACGAGGTGAAAAAATGCGCAGGCAGTTTTCATGGTATCAATATAAAACTAACCAAGTGCGGAGGCATAACCCCGGCACTGCGCATGATAAAAGAAGCACGCGCACTGGGTATGAAGGTAATGATGGGCTCTATGAACGAGAGTACCATTGGCACCGCCGCCATAGCCAATATGCTGCCGCTGCTGGATGAAGTAGACGCAGATGGCCCGCTGCTGCTTAAAGAAGACATAGCCACCGGACTGACCTACGACAACGGCACGATACAACTGAGTGGTATGCATGGGCTGGGGGTAAGGATGAAGTAGTGGAGTTGAATCATGTTCGGAAGCGGGACGCTTCAAATAGATCGGACTCAGCGAGACGCTGAGACCAGTTGGGGGACCGGTGGGGCATTATTTACTGTCGTTATTGTGAATTCTTTTAAGTGCTTCTAAATCCGTCAAATCCTTTTCTCTGGACATAGACAACTTGTTCGTTATTAAATCATCGAAATTAATAAAATAGATTGCCACTCCGTCAACCTCTAGTTCTTCTTTCTTTTTGAAGGAATATCTGAATTTGGAGAGTCCTGGTAATTCAGGTAAAAAGTCAATTGTAAATTCGTCAAAATTCAGTTTAAAAAATGACTTCCCGGGATTGGGTGTTTTTTCCCTTCTGAATGCTGATACATTCTCACCTAAATCCTCAATTGCATTGAGCAGATTAAAATAGTTTTTGTATGTTGGGTTATACCAAAAATCAAGATCAGGCTTATCCGCTGGTGTGCCAAGCGAAGTAATTGACATTCTATAAAAGCCGTACAACGCAACCGCAGTTCCGCCAACAACCAAATATTCTACACGATGCTTATTGAGAATTGTACAAACTTTCAAAAGACTTTGTTGGAAACTATTTTCCATTGCTACTCTTTTTATTGGCGGGTACTGAAGTTTTCTTACTTCTGGACGTTAATGAAAGCCGCAGCTGCTCGATAAAGCTTTTGTAATCCTGAAACGTAGTGCTGCTGGCACTTACAGGCAGCGCAGTTGCAGACTTTAGTGTTTCAAAATTATTATATCTACTTACTTTAGGCATATCAGATAATTCTGTATTTTAAAAACGATGGGTTATATTGTATCAAAGCTAAATAAAAATAATGAATTCGCTTTAAATAGCTACATAGCATGATGTAGGTTGCAAATGAGGCTTAGCGGTACCAAGAGGCAATCTGGAGATTGCCAGCCGCAAGGATGTAGTTGGGAGACTTAGGCCCAACAGAAATATTATTTTTTTATTTGCGCAACATGAAAGAGAACGGGGGAAGCCGGTGTTCGAAATATCCCTTAATCGCGTTTCCGTTAGATACTCGTAGCAGCAGGATCAGTGGGGAGATTTTCTGGATAAAATTGCAGCATTTCCTCCAACTGTAAATCATGTAAATCGAAGTAATAATAGTGTAACAGGATCTCCCTTGGTGGCAGTTACTTTTGTTTCCGATTAAGTCAATAACGAACTGGTTATCACTTTTAAAAAATAATTGCATTTTTATGAATACTACAAAATATATTCTCGTTACGGCCCTGGGCGTAGCCGCAGTGTTGTTGCTTACCTCTGATAAGGCTAATCAGATGAGGCAGGATATGGAAGAGACCGCCAGAAAAAATGCTAAAAAACTGAAAAACAAATTAGCAAGGATCAACAGTGACACATCAGATACCATGGCAGATCTGAAGCACCTGCTCAGCAACGAAATTGAAGGTCTGAGTGAAGAAGCCCGTTCGCGCATAGAAGATATTCTGGAAGGCACTGCCACAAGCGCATCCAAAATCAAAAGGAATCTTAAAAAGCAACTGTCGTAAACAATTAAGAAGATAAAAAGAACAGCATTTTTGCCAGTACTGTTCTTGCTCAGTTTAATCTGCCCCTCTACCATTTCATCACTCTATCTCTCAGCAAAATTTCTCCTTCTTTGTTGGTTAATGTAATGAGATACACACCGGGCGGCAATGTAGCAATGTCAATGCTGGTACCTATGGTCCGGAGCACGTTTTCGCCGAGCATGTTGGTGAGGTGGGCGATGGTGGATTCGGGGGCGGTTATGTATATGTGGTCGGTAGCGGGGTTGGGGAAGATTTGAGTTTTTTGTATGGTTTTTACAAAAGGAGCACAGGCCGGAAAACCGATAATATCCTGAACAGTATTGGTAGCTACTACCGGGTTCTGATCAAAATATATTCCAGCTGAGTTTAAGATAGTTGTTCCTGATGCCAGAGCCGATTTAGTCTTAACAGTGAATACGGCCATGCCATCGCAAAGGTTATGATGGGAACTGTCGGGCAGGTTGATGTTTTGGAAGCTGAATTTTACGGCGTTGTGCCCGTTCACGGTGTACACCGTGAGCATCATAGCGGCTGATGACGCTACCATTTTAAAGGTGTTAATGTCTACGTAGTCGGAAAGGGTGTCGAGAATAAAGATATTTCGTGCGGTGTCGTTGCCGGTGTTTTCGAAACGGATAGTGTACTGCAACCGTGTACCGGCGCTGATGTAGCCGGCTGGGGCTACGGCCATAAAATTCGGGTCGTACGAAGACAGTACAGTATCGACAAGAGCAACCGTATTGTTTGCCGGGCTGATGTCGCCGGCGATGGGGTAAACAGTATAATTGGAATGCACCGTGTCTCCCGGAGTGTATACCAGTGTATCTGGATCGGACATCATGCTGAAACTTATGACTGTGGGTGGTGACGTGGCGTAAGAGATACCGCTGAAAGCCCATCTCATATTGCCGCCTGCAAAAGAATAAGGTGCGGGATAGGCCCCCAGATATTGGTATTTAGGACTAACGTTCGCAATAACGGTATCGGGCTGCGGAGTGCAGTTCATATTGTATACAAGCATAGTACCGGCAGCAAATGCTGGCCCGGGGCAGAATGCTGCAACAATGCCAAGATCGTAGCCGGACGCAGAACTGCAGTTGAAGCCCATGTATTTAGTGGGGTAGGTATATGCTGTGGAAGAGAGGGTGTCATAAACAATACCTGTAGCCGGACAGGATGGCGATAATGCCGTGGGCGAAGTCAGTATTTTTATTGCATAAATATCGCCGGAACTTCCGAGTGGTACATAGCTGAAGCCTGATGTGGTGGTGATAGTATCGACCGGAACGCCGTTGGAATCGATCTCGGCGGTAACCGGTAAAAATATGTAGTTGTCGCCGGCATCGTAGGAACAGTTGGTGTTCATGTCGACATAAAAGAAAGCGCTGATGGAGGGGTGAGGGTTGAGTTTGAAGATCTTCCCTAAGTATCCTGTGAAATATATATTACCGGCGGTATCTGTGCAGAGATAAAATTCGGACGGTGGCGTGGAGCTGGTGACTGTAAAGTCAAGCGAATGAAGAATGCCTGTACCGGAGTCTACGCTATGTATCTGCCCGTACCCACCGTCTGCTATCAGCAGGTTGCCAGTTGGGTCAACAGCAATTCCGTAAGAGAAGTAAGAAAATACAGGATGTAGCAGGCGTAAAGTCGGGGCAACTGCCACCCATGGTGCCATTGCCGGCCACCGTGGTGATGATGCCGGTTGCTGCTTCCACTTTGCGGATCCTGTGATTAGACCAATCATTTATATATAAAATGCCCGAGCCATCTACCTTAAGATCGAAAACATCAGATCCAAGGTCGGCGCTGAGCGCAGGCCCGCCATCGCCGGAAAAACCAATGACACCTATGCCTGTGCCTGCGACAGTGTTGATGATGCCAGATGTATTTACTTTCCGCACCCTGTAATCGCCGCCAGCTATATACATATTGCCCGGGGCATCGAATGTAACTGCATGAGGGGCTCCGACTGTGGCGTTGGTTGCCGGGCCACCATCGCCCAGGCCGCCGGTGCCACCACCTGCTACGGTAGTAATAATATGAGTAGCTGCGTTTATTTTACGTATCCGGTTGTTGTTATAATCAGCCAGATAGATATTTCCGATAGGGTCAGAATATAGCCCTCCATATTGTCCTGAGATCAAACTACAGTCGAATTGCGCACTGGTAGCGGGGCCACCATCGCCCGAAAATCCGGCAGAGCCTGTGCCTGCTATGGTAGAGACTATGCCTGTGGCAGCACTTATCTTACGAATGCGGTAGTCTTGCAGGAAATAAACATTGCCAGCCGCATCTACTGCAATGGCACTGCCCATAATTGCAGCATTTGTTGCCGGTATGCCATCCATAAAGGTGGTAGCGGTATCATTGCCACCAATAATAGTGGATGTGAAGTATTGTGCTCTTACTGAAAAGGCACTGTTAGTAAACAATATGAGCAACAAACACCGGATGTAGATTTTCATACTAATAGCTGTTGAACTACAAAGACGAATGTCTTTGCTTTTATAGTTGGGTTTCAATACTGCCCTAAATATTTTTAAGATCTGTATAAAAATACTGCCTTTATTGATTTTGGCGAAGTTTATAGGTAGTTTACATATGCAGGCTCACTCGGCAACTTTCGGTTTGCTCCCTCTACCACTTCATCACTCTATCTCTCAGCAAAATTTCTCCTTCTTTGTTGGTTAATGTAATGAGATACACACCGGGCGGAAGTGCGGCAATATTGATGCTGGTACCTGTGGTCCGAAGCGCGGTTTCGCCGAGCACGTTGGTGAGGTGGGCGGTGGTGGTTTCGGGGGCGGTTATGTATATGCGGTCGGTGGCGGGGTTGGGGTATATGCTCACTCCAGGTGCTGCAGTGATGTTTTGCACGCCTACATTGTGAGCAGTAAATGCTGAAGAGGAACCAGTGCATCCGTTGGCATCTGTAACAGTTACAGAATAGCTGCCGCTCAGAGTGAAGGTGTAGGTGGCGTTTGTGGCTCCGGTAATAGCTGTGCCGTTGAAGAACCATTGATAAGTTGTATAACCAGTGCCTGTGCTGAGTATAGCACCAGTAAGTGTTACAACCGGAACAGGCAGTGGGTTGACAGTAACGGCTTTTGTGGCTGTGACACCGCCGCAGGTGTTAGCAATACTGTAACTGATAGTATCTATACCGGCAGATGCGCCGGTGACGGTGCCGCCCGCAACGGTGGCATGGCTGTTTGATGCACGCCAGATACCTGACGCAGCAGTATCGGCCAAAGTGATGGTGGTGCCCACGCAGAGTTGTGAAGGTCCGGTAACGGGACCGTTGACAGGCATGGTGCAGTTGAGCTTTACTACCCAGGCATCGTAATCGCCGTGGTTATCTGTAACATCGAAATTGGTGGAATTGGTGAAACCTGTTACTACATAACCCCCGCCTGCTGCTGCAATGAGTGAATTGATACAGTCGTCGGGAACATAGTTGGCACCGCCCATACATTTCTGCCATTGCAGGTGGCCGGTGTCTGAGATTTTTACTACCCAATAATCGTAGTTGCCATGGTTGCCGGAAACATCGCCATTGTTTGAAATGGTAAGTCCGCCCACTGCATAGCCGCCATCGGCCGACTGCACAATTGCTGTGGCTTCATCATCGCCGGTGCCGCCAAGTGACTTCTGCCACTCCAGCCGTCCGGTATCTGAAATTTTTACCACCCAGTAATCGTAGCTGCCGTGGTTGCCGGTAACATCGCCATTGGTTGAATTGCTCCAACCCGCCAATACATAGCCACCATCGGTAGTGCGTTGCAATGCGCCTGGGCCCGTCTCATCGGTCACGTTGTCGTCGCTGCTGCCTCCGTAGGTTTTCTGCCATTGTATGCGCCCTGTGTCGGACACCTTTATTACCCAGTAGTCGTTGTTACCGCCGTGTGTAAAAGTTACATCGCCGTCGTTGGAACCGGCATTTGCAGAAACCAGATAGCCGCCATCGGCTGTTTGTACTACTGCTGCGCCGTTGTCGTCGTTACTGCCGCCAAAAGATTTCTGCCATTGCAGGCTGCCCGTTGCCGATAATTTTACCAGCCACACATCGAAGCCACCATGATTGACGGTAAGATCGCCGTTTGATGAATTGCTACCACCGGTGAGGATGTAGCCACCATCGGTGGTTTGCTGTATATAATTGCACTTGTCGTTGCCGCTGCCACCCAGGCATTTTTGCCACTGCAACCGCCCTGTGTCTGAAATTTTCAACACCCAAACATCCGACATACCATGATTGCCCGATACCTGACTATCATTTGAACTGGTATTGCCCACTGCAATAAAACCACCATCGGAAGTCTGCAGGATATTCATGAGGTTATCGCTCGCGCTGCCGCCGTAAGATTTCGCCCAGAGGATTGCACCGGTGTCGTTCATGCGCACGATCCAGAAATCGGCACCGCCATGGTTGCCTGTTACCTGGCCACTTGTGGAAATAGACATAGCGCCGAGCACATAGCCGCCATCGGTGGTTTGCAGAATGGTTTTACCATAATCTCCGCTGGTGCCTCCGAAGCACTTTTTCCATTGTATGTAAGGGGCTTGTGCTGCACAAACAAAAGGCATGATTGCTGCCAAAAGGGTAAGGATGGATCTCATAGAAGTTGTATTAGCATAAAGTTAGCCATTTTTTGACAATAGCATTTAAATAAGCAACATATCTGTAAAAACACAGGAGTGGGTTTGGGTGGGAACAGAGTAGTGCGTGGGTGACGAACTTAAACCCTAGCCCTAAAGGGAAGTGTTGAGTGCAAGAACTCATTTGGTAATAAACCCTGCTTCTCGGCAATCCCGCCTCTAAATTAGGTGTTGAGTGCCAGCCAAGTAGTTTCCGGGGTCCTTTGGCGTAAGAAATAACATAAAATTCGATGCAAATCTGCAAAAACCCAATTGCTGTTGGAGTTGGTTTGGGTGGAGGTTTGGGGTTTTTATTACATTTGCACCCATATTATGTCTGCACTCAGGTTTTACCCATTGAAGGTTAAGGATGTTCGCCGGGAAACGGCCGATTGTATTTCTGTGGCATTGGAGGTGCCTGCTGATCTGCAGGATAAGTTTCAGTTTGTGCCCGGGCAGTATGTAACATTCAGAAAACAGCTGGGCGATGCTGAGTTGCGCAGATCGTACTCCATTTGCTCCAGCCCAAAGGAAGGTGAGCTACGTGTGGCTATTAAAAAGGTGGAGCAGGGTAAGTTCTCGGGTTATGCACATGCCGAACTGAAAGCAGGGGATGTGCTGGACACCATGCCACCCCTGGGCAATTTTGTGATCAAGCATCCGAAAGCCGGGCGTAAGGAATATCTGGCCATTGCTGCGGGCAGCGGTATCACACCCATAATGAGTATCATGAAATGGGTGCTGGAAGCGGAGCCAGAAAGTAATTTCACACTGATATATGGCAACAGGTCTAAAAGCAGTGTGATATTCAGAGAGGAAATTGAAGGCTATAAGAACAAGTATATGCAACGGCTGCGCTTATTCCATGTGCTGAGCAGGGAATATATGGATGTGCCGTTGTTCAGCGGCAGAATAGACGCGCCAAAATGCGAGGAGTTTTGTAAAACGCTGGTAGATATAACATCGATAGACGAGACGTTTATTTGCGGACCGGAAGAAATGATACTGCCGGTGCGAGAGAAACTGGTGCAATTAGGTATGCCGGCTGGAAATGTGCATCTGGAACTGTTCAGTTCGCCGGAACAGCCAAAAGCAACACATGAACAATGGGCAAGCACTCATAAAGACGAGGGCGGTCCGAAAAGTAAGGTGAGCATTACGCTAGATGGTGTAACCTTCAATATGGATGTACCGTTTAACGGCGAGAGCATATTAGATGCCGCGCTTAGAAATGGTGCAGACCTGCCGTATGCCTGTAAGGGAGGTGTGTGCTGCACCTGCCGTGCCAAGGTAATGGAAGGTGAAGTTGAGATGGAAGTAAACTATGCACTGGAACACTACGAGGTGGAAAAAGGCTATGTACTTACCTGCCAGTCGCACCCTCGCACAGAAAGAGTGGTGATAGATTTTGATGAGCGGTAAGCTATTTGAATCAAATAAACTCCGCAGAGGGAGTGTGGGTGTTGAAACATAAACCCCGGCCCTAAAGGGAGGTGTTGAGTATGTACTAATTTACACATAAACCCTGCCTGTTGGCAGATAAGCCCAGCTCTAAAGGGCGATTATTATTTTGCACTCATTGACCAATAAACCCCGGCCCTAAAGGGAGGTGTTGCGTGTTTACTCATTGGCGGAAAAGCCCTGACTGTCGGCATACAAGCCCGACCCTAAAGGTAGTGTTGAGTATGAACTCATTTGCCGAAAAACCCTGCCTATCGGCTGACAAGCCCGGCCCGCCGCGGCGGGAGATGTTGCGTATGTACTCGTTTTCCTAAAGTTTCCTCAAATGAGAGATAGAATGAACTTCCTTGTTATTTTTAGCTTCCTGGCGTTTGCATAAGTGATTCCCGATATTTTATTGAGGGGCTGGTTCGAAATAATCTGAATAAGATTATTTTTGTTTTATGAGGTCATTCCGCACAGCTGCACTAGCTGCACTTTCATTATTACTGTTTACCAATTCTTTTGCCCAGAAAAAAAGCAAACCCAAACAGCCGGACGCTGCTGCGTTGGCTGCTATGAAAAGCAAGTGGGTAGACAGCATGTACAATATGCTGAATGATGACGAGCGCATAGGGCAACTGTTTATGGTGGCAGCCTATTCGGGTGGTAAAAACTACAATGAAGAAGCCATTACAAAACTGATCGACGGTCATAAGGTGGGTGGGCTGATATTTATGCAGGGCGGACCGGGCAGACAGGCAATACTTACCAACAAATACCAGCGGATGGCTCAGGTGCCACTGCTCATAGCCATGGATGCGGAGTGGGGAATAGGCATGAGGCTGGACAGCGTAAAAAGCCTGCCCAGACAAATGATGATAGGTGCCACCAGAGATACAACTATAGCATTTAATATAGGTGGTGTAATAGGCAGGCAATGTGCCAGGCTGGGCGTTCATATCAATTTTGCGCCGGATGTGGACATCAATAACAATGTAAATAACCCGGTGATCAACACGCGCTCGTTTGGGGAAGACAAGACATGGGTATCAAAGCTGGGAGTGGCTTATATGCGCGGTCTGCAGGCCAATGGTGCTATAGCCTGTGCCAAGCATTTTCCGGGACATGGCGATACGAATGTAGACTCGCATAGCGATCTTCCACTGATACCAAAGCCTATCATGCAACTTGATACGATGGAGCTGGTCCCCTTCAAGCAGGAGATAGCAGCGGGGATCAAGAGCATCATGATCGCACACCTTGAAGTGCCTGCACTTGAAAGAGAACCACATGTACCTACAACGCTGTCTAAAAATACGGTAACAGGCCTACTGAGAGAAAAACTGGGTTTCAAAGGGCTGGTGATCACCGACGGTTTGAACATGACGGGCCTGACGAAATACTTTACAGATGGTGAAGCAGAACTGAGAGCATTCGCCGCAGGCAATGATATACTGCTTATGGCACCAGATATACCTGCCGCTACGGCAAAGATCAAATCGGCACTGGGCAACGGGACCGTACCAATGACCGCTCTTGAAACAAGTGTAAAGAAAATACTGGCAGCAAAATATGATATGGGCCTGGCCAAATGGAACGATATTGAAGTAAAGAATATTGCCAACGACCTGAACCAGTATGTAGACCCTATGCGGTCGGTGGTGGCAAAATCTGCTGTTACTCTGGTGAGGGATGAAAACCAGGTGATCAAAAAAATAAATGAGAATATGCGTATTGGGTATGTGGGTATCAACGCATCTAATTCTACTCCATTGTATGAAGCACTGAATGACAAATTTGATAACGTACGTGCACAATGGCTGCCAAAGGGAAGTACACTAGACAGTGCACAGACTATTCTGAATTCTATATCGAACTACGACGCGACAATCGTGGCAGTGCACAATCTTAATTTTACGCAGGGTGGCAATTATGGTCTTAGCAGCGAAGCCATAGCTTTTCTTCAGTATGCCGGGTGCAGGAATAATGTGATGGTGGTGCTGATGGGTAATGCCTATGTGATGCAGTACTTCTGCGGAGCGGGGTCTGTGATGGTGGGATATGAAGATGATACTATCACACAGCGAACAGTTGCCGAAATGCTGCTGAAGAAAACAAAACCCAAAGGCAAGCTGCCGGTGAACGCATGTGTGAACGGAAAGAGTATCTGCCCTGTAACTGTGAAGCTGCCTGAGATGGCCAATGAACCTGCATTTCCGTACAGAAAAGTATTTTATCCGGTTGATGCGGGTGTAGTGGACCAAAAATCGCTGGACAAGCTGGACATGTTTATGGCACGCAATATTGCCGAAGGGGTGTTTCCGGGGTGTAGGGTACTAGCTGCCAAAAACGGAAAGATATTTTATGACAAGGCATTCGGGTATCAGAAGTACGATAAGATGAGAAAGGTGGATACCAACACTTTGTATGATATGGCATCCTGCACCAAGGTACTGGCAACTACTCTGGCTGTGATGCGCCTGTATGAGCAGGGAAAACTTAGTCTGGATAAGACTATAGGCGATTATCTGCCGCAGGCAATAGGCACCAATAAAGCAGGATTGAAAATAAAAGACATACTGCTGCATCAGGCGGGTTTGAGAGGATGGATCCCGTTTTACAAAGACGTGATCGATGAGGATGGAAAGGCAAAAGAGCGGCTGTTCAGAGGTAAATCCACAGACGGATTTACAGTAGAAGTTGCGCGGAATATATACATGCGCAACGATTATATTGATACGATGTGGGCGAAGATATACGCCAGTCCGCTGGATAATGCGGGTAAGATGGTGTACAGCGATCTGGACTTTTTCTTTCTGGCGGCTATTGTGAAACAGATCACCGGCAAGACAATAGATAAGTATGCAGATGAAGAATTTTATAAACCAATGGGGCTGAAAAGGATCACCTATAATCCGCGGCATAAATTTGACAGTACACAGATTGCGCCAACCGAGCAGGAGCTCAGTTTCAGGAGCCAGTTGTTGTGTGGTTATGTGCATGACCCGGGTGGCGCAATGCTGGGCGGTGTAGGTGGACATGCAGGCCTCTTTGCTACAGCCCAAGACGTAGGTGCTATTTTTCAGATGCTGCTCAACAAGGGTGTGTATGGCGGTAAGCGTTATTATAAAGCTTCGACAGTGAATCTGTTCACGGCATACAACAGCAGGATCAGTCACCGCGGTCTGGGATTTGATAAACCCCTGCCGAACGAAGATGATGGCGGACCAGCGGGCGACCGCTGCAGTGCAGATGCATTTGGCCACCAGGGTTTTACAGGTACCTGTGCCTGGGCGGACCCTGCGACAGGCATTGTATTTGTGTTTTTATCGAACAGGGTGTATCCGTCGGGCTCCAACACTAAGATCAACAAGCTGAATGTGAGAACTACAGCACAGGATTATATTTATGAAGCGTTTGGCATTCCGGTGAACCACGACAGGCCAACTGGGTATAAAGCACAGACCGGAGCAGGTAAGTAAGTTAAGTGATGCTCCTAAGCCATAAAGTAATGTTAATAATTATCATCTAACCCTATCAATCACCCCCTACTATGCGTAACAAATAGCAAATATTTCGTTGTTTTATGGCAATTCCCTGAAACGGAGAATTACCACACACAATGAAAAACCTGCTTTCTATAATACTATTGCTTTGGTTTGCACAAAACAGCCATGCACAAACCTATACTATCAAAGGTTCTGTAATAGACACCTTTGTTAATACTCCCCTATACAGGGCATCTATTGTTCTTATCCGCAGCAGTGATTCTGTGATAGAATCTTATACCCGCACAGGCATGGACGGTAGGTTTGAGGTCCGCACAGGAAAGAAAGGAAAGTATATGCTGCGCATTTCCTATCCCGGTTTCGTTGATTTTCTGGACTTGCTGGATATTAAAAAAACAACAACGGATCTGGGCGAAAAGCCGCTGGTATCAAAAGAGCATTTGCTGAAAGAGTTTGTACTTACTCAGCAGATAGCCGCTATAAAGATCAAGGGTGATACTACAGAGTATATGGCTGACAGCTTTAAGGTAAAAGAAAACGCAACCGTTGAAGACCTGCTGAAGAAGCTGCCGGGCATTCAGGTAGATAAAAATGGCAACATAACAGCGCAAGGCGAAACGGTGCAGAAGATATATGTGGATGGAGAAGAGTTTTTCTCTGATGACCCGAAAGTAGTGACACAGGGTCTGCAAGCCAATGCGGTAAGCAAAGTACAGGTATTCGACAAAAAAAGTGAGCAGGCTGAGTTTACCGGGATCGATGATGGGCAAAAAACCAAAACAATTAACCTGGAGCTGAAAGAAGATAAAAAGAAAGGGTACTTCGGAAAGTTGGATGCGGGTGCAGGAACGGATAATTATTATCAGGAGCAGGGTATGATCAATGCCTTCAAAGCCAAAAGGCAACTGTCGGCGTTTGCGGTGGGATCTAATACAGATAAGGTGGGTCTGGGCTGGCAGGATGCTGACAAGTTTGGTGGCGGCAACGGCGGCACAACCGAGATCACTGAAGAAGGTGGAATCGTAACCTACTACAACAACTCAGACGATGATTTTAATGGGTGGAGCGGGAAATACAATGGAGAGGGGTTGCCAAAAACGCTCACCGGCGGGGTACACTTTGCAGACAAATGGAACGGAGACATCAACCACGTTACAGTAAATTATAGGGCCGCACAGCAGAATGTTAACATCGAAGGTGGAAACATTGTACAGACAGTGCTGAATGGCGACACCAGCAATATCAATAATCAGCAAAAACAACAAGCCAGTAAAGGAATCAGGCATGGGTTTGATGCTATGTATGAAGTGAAGCTGGACAGCACGACCACACTGAAAATAACAGCCAGTGCAGGATTGAAACACACAGAAATATCATCGGACTATGCAACTATTAGTAGTTTTAAAACCGATTCAAATACAATTGACGTAAACACAAATGACAGGCTTATTACCAGTACTGCAGATGCTGCGTTTGTAAATGCTGATCTGCTGCTGAAAAAGAAATTCAGGAAAAAAGGAAGAACGGTATCTGTTGATGTAAAAGAAAACTATAAGGACTCGAAAAGTGTCGGGCAGCTGACATCAATTACAATCGAACGGCTGATCAATGACACTACCCGCATAGACCAGAGAAAAGAAAACGCATCCAATACGCTGGCTTTTTCAGCGAAAGCTACTTATACCGAGCCTCTTTCCAAAAAGGTTTTCGCCGAAATCGACTATGGCGTTACGATAAACAACAACGAAGGCTCCAACAAATCGTACAATAAGAACACGGCCACAAACGCCTATGATGCTATCGACCGGGGATACAGCAGCGACTATAAATATAACATCCTTTCCAACACCGGTGGTCTGAACTTCAAGTTCAACTATGAAAAAATAACCTTCTCTTTTGGCAGCGATGTTTCGAACGCGAACTACCATCAGACAAACGTACTTGCCGGAGGAACAACTAACACTTACAATTACCTCAATCTGTTTCCGAAAGTTAATTTCTCCTATAAATTAAGCAAGCAGACCAGCTTTAATTTTTCGTATTCAGGTAGCACTGTACAGCCCACATTTAACTACATTCAACCACTTACACAGAACTCAGACCCACTGCATATAACTGTGGGTAATCCGGATCTGAAACAGGGATTTGACCATAAAGTCAGTTTAAGGTTCAATGATTACAAGGTGCTGCAGAGCCGGTATATGTGGAGTAGTTTTACTTTCTGGAGCCACGACAATGCTATTTCTATGCAGCACTCTTACTTCAACGGTATCGACTCGGCAAAGTATATAAATGTACAGGGCAATTATTCGGGATGGGGTTTTGTTGGGTACGGTATGAAGCTGAAAAAACTGGATGTTGATGCCGGTGTACATATAAGCGGGGGAATAGACCATACTAATAGTAAGATCGGCACACCAGATGCATCGGGTAAACTGATCTACGTGGATAATTCCAACGATAACAACAGCATCAATGTATCGCTTTATGCGAATCACAGCAAAACTGATAAGTACGACTTTAGCCTGGAACCGGGGATCAACTACAACAGCAATGTCTCAACAGTTGGAACTGCGTCAACCAATTACTACGTATTCAGCTGCGATTTTAGAGGCACGGTACAACTGCCACTTAAATTTGAAATAGGCAGTTCGGTAAATCTTAAGTACCGTGAAAAAACGACAGTATTTACCAACAATAATGATGTTGTTATTTGGAATGCCTGGGTAGGCAAAAAATTCCTGAAGAAAAGCCAGCTGGAACTTAGAGCATCAGTATTTGATATACTAAATCAGAATATTGGCTACAACAGAACATCAAACAATAACATGATCACTCAGGATAATTACAACACCATAAGACGATATGGGATGCTGAACCTGATCTGGAACTTTACCCATACACCAGCAGGCGCGCCGCAACAGAACAACACAATGATGATGATGCACTAAAATGCCAACAACTATGAAACGACTTTTTTTAATACCGGTTTTTTTGCTGATTACAGTCACTGCCCTCAAAGCGCAGTTTACCACTACAGGCAAGATAGAATACGAACGCAAAGTGAACATATACGCCCAGATGGCGGAAATGGAAAATAATGAATGGTTTGAAAGGCTGAAGGCCCAGATACCAAAATTCAGCAGCAGTTTCTTTGATCTAACATTTGATACTGCACGCAGCCTGTATAAGCCCGGTAAGGAAGTAGAGGGCAACAGTATGCTGAAAATGTTTGGCGGCGGACCTGCAATGGAAAATGTTGTGTATTCAGATTTTGTGGGTGGCAAAGTAACTGCCAACAAAAAAGTTTATGAACAGAAATTTTTGGTGCAGGATAGTCTGCGAAAAATGGACTGGATGATAAAGGATGAAATACGCACCATAGCCAATTACAAATGCCGCAAAGCAGTAGGCAGGATGTGCGACTCGGTGTATGTGGTGGCTTTTTATACAGAGGATATTGTGGTAAGCGGTGGGCCTGAAATGTTTGGCGGCCTGCCGGGTATGATATTGGAACTGGCCATACCCAGACTGCATACTACCTGGGTAGCAGACAAAGTAGAACTAATAGTACCTAAGGAAACAGACTTTGTTATACCTGAGAAAGGTAAGAAAACGACAGAGGCTGAACTGGGAGAAACGGTAAGAAGCAGTTTTAAAGACTGGGGCAAACTGGCACCAAGAAATATCTGGTGGACTGTGTTGTAGGTTACCCATACAGCTCTGCTATAATATCCTTCTTGTCGTAGCCCATGGCCTGTATACGTTGTTTGCCTTCGTCTATCATTGGTCTCCAGCCGCAGAGCATGAATATAGACGGCTGCATGGATGTAGCTAATCGCTCGTATACAGTGTGCACATAGCCTTTGTTTCCTTCCCATTCCTCGCGGGATAAAGTAGGGTGGTAATAAAAACCGGGCATTGACTTTTGCAATTCTTCCATTTCATCGCGGTACAAAATGTCTTGTTGAGTGCGTGTGCCAAATATCAGGTGTATATCTTTGTGAGGAATTTCGTACTCCTGAATGTACCGCAGCATACTCCTGAAAGGCGCAATACCGGTACCGGTACACACCATGTAGATGTCTCTCTGCGCAATGTCGGGCAATACAAAAACTCCCTGCGGACCTCTGAGCGTAAGGGTGCTACCCTCTTTTATTTCATTGAAAATATATGCAGATGCGTTACCGCCCTCAAGATGCACGATCAGCAGCTCTATCATATTACTGCCATTGGGCATAGAGGCAATGCTGTAGCTGCGCCATCTTTTATTGCGCTGCTCGTGTATGGGCAGGTCGAGCGTAATGAACTGGCCCGGCTTAAAGTCGAAGGACGCAGTTTCCGGAAGTTCTACCCAATACCTGCGGGTATTGGATGTTACCTGTTCAATTCGTTTTACAATTCCTGTTTGCCATTGTAGGAGCATGTTTCTTATTTGTAAATTTGTCCCGCTATAACGGAATAAAAGTTTGATTACGCCCAGCAAAAGTACGCCATTAGGGTAATACCCTACGTATTATAAATAGGGTGTTGAAGTTTCCCCGAATTATGTAATTTTGCTATGTGGCAGACAAAAATCACATATTCTCTCTCATAAAAAATTCGGTAGCTATCAATGCCCCCGGAGCGACATTGATTCTCTATGGCTCCTACGCCCGCGGCGACCAGCGCCCTGATTCAGACATTGACTTGCTCATTCTTGTAGATGCTGAAAAAATAACACATGCTGCTGAGGACAAGATCACATTCCCTTTGTACGATATTGAACCGATTGTGGGTACAACCATTAACCCTATGGTTTATACAAAAGAAGCATGGAAAAACCACAGGGTAACGCCATTTTATGAGAACGTAAATAATGAAGGTTTAGTGCTATGACAAGTGAGCAAAAAAGGGACCTTATTGAATATAGGCTGTTGAACGCTAAAAAGACTTTGCTTGAAGTTGATGTCCTTATCCAGAACCGGTTGTGGAACATCTCCGTAAACAGACTATATTATGCATGTTATTATGCAGTTAGTGCCCTTCTGCTGCATATCGATGTTCATACAAAAACACATGCCGGCGCTCGTCAAATGTTTGGCTTGCATTTTGTGGACACTGGTATTGTCTCAAGGGAAGCCGGGCATTACTACAAGAAGATATTCTCCATGAGGCATAAAGGTGACTATGAAGATTACTTTGACAACGATGAAGAAGACGTTATAGCACTTAGAGAGCCAGCACAGAATTTAATAAATGAGGTTCTTACTATTTTGAGTAAGTAGCAGATTCCATTTCCCCACTTAATTACTACACCTCATAAGCAGTACCCTCCATGCTCACCTGTGTATTTGGAAAAATGATAGAAGCCTCTTCCCTGAAAGGTTCCAGGTCTCTGTACTTTGATGAAAAATGGCCCAGCAGCAATTGCTTTGCACCTGCCATTTTCGCCAGTTCTGCGGCCTGTGCCGCAGTGCTGTGGTACCGCTTTGCTGCTTTTTCTTTATCAGCATCGAGATAGGTGCACTCGTGGTAAATGGTGTCTGCACCTTGTACCGTATCCAAGAAACTGTCTGTGAATAAGGTGTCGGCGCAGTAGGCATATTTTTTGGGCGACGGGCCGTCTTCTGTCACCCAGGCGTTTTTGACTATTACACCATCCGGGCGAATGTAATCCTCGCCTTGTTTCAGATTCAGATAAAACTCAGATGGAACATCAAATTCGGCACACCGCTCAGGTACTAACTTTCTGCCTCTGGTTTTCCGTTCCACCAGAAAGCCGTGGCATTGAATTCTATGATTGACCGGGAAGGCCGTAACACTGAATGAAATATCATCAATCAGCAGGCTCTTGCCTTCGGGCAGGGCATGGAAGTAAAAAGGGTATGATAATACTGTATCTGCAACCGTAAGTATTGAATCAATGATGGGTTTCAGTTCGGCAGGTGCATACAAATGCAATGGTGCGGTGCGACCCAGCAGGCTCATGCTGTTGATGAGTCCGGGTAAACCAAAGTAGTGATCGCCGTGCAGGTGGCTGATGAAAATATGGTGCATACTCCGCCACCGCAATCCATATTTCTGCATCTGCGACTGCGTGCCCTCGCCACAATCAATCAGCAGCACCTCGCCATACACCGATACCGCCTGCGCGGTAGGATGTCTGCCAAAAGCTGGTAATGCTGAGTTATTGCCGAGGATCGTTACTTTCATTGATCAGGATTTTCAGGATTGATCATTCTTCGCTAAATAAATCTCTTTCCAGAATCTCCATGCTGATGATATCAATTGCTTCCTTCATGGTTGGTGCAATATTAATCAATAAGTCAGTTTCATCTTGTTTTAAAATATTTATACCCTGTTTACTAATACCCGTATATACCAACGACATATCCTGACTATAACTTTCCTCATGTAATTCTACAAATCCCTGAACAGCGGTTCCATCCATTTCATTGCAGTTTTGAAAATCAACAATGAGGTTATTACTGCCGCTTTGCCTTATTTCCTGGCACTGTTCGTGGAGTGCGGCTGTCATTTTAGCATCTATTTGCCCCTCTTCTGGCATAATAATTGTAAAAGTATCTTTGGTATCAATTTTGAACTTCATTTTCCAGGTAGTTTATTATTGGGTAGCAACTTAGCAATAAATATAACAAATCCACGGCTTTGTTGGCACTGCAAAGTTCTTATTTTTTGAGCGTATAACAGGAATACATTAGAATAAATGTCTGATGCCAGTATAATGAACTTCAATATTGAAATACCTGCAAAATTGTTAACTTTACTTAAACTTAAATAGACCAAAATGGATTCTAATTTCTCGCCAAAAGTAAAAGAGATCATATCCTATAGCCGGGAAGAAGCACTGCGCCTTGGTAATGATTTTATTGGGACTGAGCACCTGTTACTAGGGCTCATCCGCGAAGGTGATGGCATGGCTCTGAAGGTTTTGCAAAATATGAATATCGATTTTTTCGAATTGCGCAAAGAACTGGAGCTGGCCATAAAAGATAAAAACAACAAACCCCTCGCCAATATCAACAGTTTGCCGCTTACCAAGCAGGCCGAAAAGGTGATCCGAATTACGGTACTGGAAGCCAAGGCACTGAAAAGTACTACGGTTGAAACCGAGCACCTGATGCTTTCGATATTGAAGAATAAAGAAAATGTAGCCACCCAGATACTTAATAATTATCAGGTGGACTATGAGCGGTTTAAAAACGAACTGGCCATATTACAGGGGGGTAACCCAACAGCTGATTTCAACGATCCGGGTTCTGAAGAGTTTGAAGATGATGATGAACGCCGCCAGTTTCAGCAGCAGCGCAAGCCTGCAGCAGGCAATACAAAATCAAAAACTCCGGTACTGGACAACTTTGGCCGGGATATTACCAAATTTGCTGAATTGGGTACACTAGACCCTATTGTGGGCAGGGATGTGGAAATAGAGCGTGTATCGCAGATATTATCGCGCCGTAAAAAGAATAACCCCATACTGATAGGTGAGCCAGGTGTTGGTAAAACCGCCATAGTGGAAGGATTGGCTTTAAGAATCGTACAGCGTAAAGTATCGAGGGTACTTTTTGATAAAAGAGTGATCAGTCTGGATCTTGCCGCTTTGGTGGCAGGTACTAAATACCGTGGTCAGTTTGAAGAAAGGATGAAGGCCATTATGAATGAGCTGGAGAAAAACCGTGATGTGATCCTGTTTATTGATGAGATACACACCATAGTTGGTGCAGGTGGCGCATCGGGTTCGCTGGATGCATCCAACATATTCAAGCCGGCACTTGCGAGGGGAGACCTGCAGTGCATAGGTGCATCTACACTCGATGAATACCGCATGTACATAGAAAAGGACGGTGCGTTGGATCGTCGTTTTCAGAAAGTGCTTATTGAACCACCAAGTGTGGAGGAAACAATTACGATCCTGAACAACATCCGTTCTAAATACGAAGACTTTCACAACGTATTATATGATGCAGAAGCAATAGATGCATGCGTGAAACTTAGCGACAGATATATGACAGACCGCCTGCTGCCAGATAAAGCCATTGATGTAATGGACGAGGCTGGCGCAAGGGTACACCTGAAGAACATCAATGTGCCTGAGACCATACTTGATCTGGAGAAGAAAATTGAGGATATTAAGCAGGAGAAAAACAAGGTGGTAAAAAGCCAGCGTTTTGAAGAAGCTGCAGCATTGCGCGACAGGGAGAAAAGACTGGGAGAAGAACTGGATAAAGCAAAAGCAGACTGGGAGGAAGAGGCGAAACATAAACGCTACCCGATCAATGAAGAAGCGATTGCCGAAGTGATCAGTATGATGACAGGCATACCTGTGATGCGGATGGTAGAAGCGGAAAGCGTGAAACTCCGCCGGATGGATGAAGATCTGAGAGATAATGTTGTAGGGCAAGATGAGGCAATCAACAAGATAGTAAAAGCAATACAGAGAAACCGCGTAGGTCTTAAAGATCCGCGCAAACCGATAGGCTCATTCATATTCCTGGGCCCGACCGGTGTAGGAAAGACTGAGCTGGCACGCGCACTGGCACGATACATGTTCGACAGTGATGATGCACTGATCAGGGTAGATATGAGTGAATACATGGAGAAATTCTCACTTAGCCGTTTGATAGGTGCTCCTCCTGGATATGTTGGTTATGAAGAAGGTGGTCAACTGACAGAGAAAGTGCGCAGGAAACCATACTCTGTAGTGCTGCTCGATGAAATTGAAAAAGCGCATCCGGATATATTCAACATACTACTGCAGGTGCTGGACGATGGTCAGCTGACCGATGGTTTGGGCAGGAAAGTGGATTTTAAGAATACACTGATCATTATGACATCGAATATCGGCGCAAGGCAATTGAAAGATTTCGGTGCGGGTGTAGGATTCAGTACAGCTACCAAGATCTCGAATTCTGAAGACATAAGCCGTGGCGTTATTGAGAAGGCTTTGAAAAGAACTTTCTCTCCGGAATTCCTGAACCGTATTGACGATGTGGTGATCTTTAACTCACTGGAAGAGAAGCATATTAACCTGATCATAGACATCATCATGAAGGATGTAATGAAGCGATTGAATAATCTCGGATTTACAGTGCACCTTACTGACCCTGCTAAAAAGTTCATTGCAGAGAAAGGTTACGATCAGCAGTTTGGCGCTCGTCCGCTGCACAGGGCTATTCAGAAGTATCTGGAAGATCCGCTGGCAGAAGAGATACTGAACCACAGGATAAAATCGGGAGATAGCGTAACTGCTGACTATGATGAAAAAGACAGCAAGATCATTTTCAATATCGAAATTGCTCCTGCGAAAATTGAGGAAGAACCTAGTGTAGGATAATTATCGATGTCAAATGAAAACGCCTTAGAAATTCTAAGGCGTTTTTTTATGCAATATCCTAATGAAATTACTGCGCGCGTCGGTTCAAAAATGTCTCGGCCTGAAGCATCTTCTCGCCCAGCACTTCGTCGTTGGCCATAAACGTAATTTCCTTTCTGAAAGCACTTAGCAGCTCCTCCAGGAGAGGAGATGTTTTTTCCGGCCGTCTGAATTCTATGGCCTGTGCAGCTGTGAGTAATTCAATGGCAAGTACGCGCTGAACGTTCAAAACAACCTGCCTTAATTTAGTAACTGCATTGGCACCCATACTTACATGGTCTTCCTGTCCGTTGCTGCTCACAATACTATCAACCGAAGCAGGAGTACACAATTGTTTGTTCTGACTAACAATTGCAGCAGCCGTATACTGAGCAATCATAAAACCACTGTTGAGTCCGGCATTGGGGGCAAGGAACGGCGGTAAGTTACGCTGCCCGCTTACCAACAGATAGGTTCTGCGCTCAGAGATATTGGCCAGCTCGGCCATACCCATTGCTAGAAAATCGGCATGGAGGGCTAATGTTTGTCCGTGGAAATTACCGCCGCTCATGATCGCATCTTCATCATGAAATACGATGGGATTATCTGTTACTGAGTTGATCTCTGTTTCCACCACCCTTGATACGGTGTCCCAAACATCTTTTGTGGCACCATGTACCTGAGGAATACAACGGAATGAATACGGATCCTGTACCTGCTCTTTATGCAGCCGCTGTATTTCGCTGCCAGATAGTATGCGCAGCATATTGGCACCTGTATCCCGCTGACCTTTGTGCGGTCGTACTCTGTGTATAGGATCACGAAACGGCTCATCTTTGGCCATGAATGCATCTGCAGAAAGACCGCCTATTAAATCTGCCCACTCTATGAGCCTTTTAGCCGCCACCAGCGAGTGTACCAGATGCGAACTCATAAATTGTGTGCCGTTGAGGAGTGCCAGACCTTCTTTGGCAGCCAGTTTTATCGGTTCCAGCCCTTCTTTTCCAAGCGCATCCATTGCAGGTATTTTGCTGCCTTTATAATGCACCATTCCTTTTCCAAGCAAGGGCAGACACATATGCGCAAGTGGAGCCAAATCGCCTGAAGCACCGAGTGAACCCAACTCATGCACAACCGGATAAATACCTTTTGAATAAAATGCAGCCAGCCGGTTAACCACTTCTTCGCGAACGCCACTGTAGCCGAGGCTAAGTCCGTGTACCTTTAACAACAGCATTAGCTTTACGATTTCTACCGGTACTTCATTCCCCATTCCACAGGCATGCGAGCAAACCAGATTTTCCTGTAGCAAAGACAACTCCCCTTCGTCGATCCGCACATTACAAAGGGAACCGAATCCGGTATTAATACCGTAGTGGGTTTTACCGTCCTTCAGCACATTGTCGAGGTAGGATCTGTTGATTGAAATACGTTTTGCTGCCTCATCAGAGACTGCCAGGGAATCGGAAGAAAGTGTGTTGAAAAATTCAATTGATAAATGCTCAGGTAATTCCATAGTAAAAATTATCAGTGATAAATGTACTTATACAGCAACTGTTTTCAAGCCCGTAGAAAACATCAGGGATGTTTCATCACGTATTCTTTGAACAAAGCATAGCAAAGTGGCAGTATTAAAATTGCGACCAGAATAACAACAATGATCCTTCCTTTCCTGCGTGAATCTGTATCTGTCATTTCTAATAGTATAATTACAACAAAATTAATCGGAATTTTTGAAGTTCTTATTTATTGTGATACCTGTAATATCACTGGCGTAATAGGCTCGGAATGAGGTATGGTTGTAAGTCATTTTGAATTTGACGGTACCCGTGTGCCGGTCGGTGAGTAAAATAAAATTACCGGAACCACCGCAAATAAAATAGTTGCCGTCGCACACCTGAACTGATCCTTTATTTTCTGCAAACAGATCAGGGATAGTATATGATCTGAACCCTGTTACTTTCTTGTTTTGTTGGTCCAGATTGTATTCCAATATTCTGGAAAAATGCCGGGAATCCTTGTCGCCATTGTCGAACAAAGTCAGAGTTCTGCCGCTATCTGCAAAATCCGGATTATGCTGCCATAAAAACAACTGCTCTCCACTGAGGCTAAAGTCGGAGTTCTTACCACCGAACCGCCAAATGATGGCTCCTGTTTTCCGGTTTATTTTTACGAGTTGGTTGGTGTTGTGAAATGATACAACAAGGTTACTGTCGGCAGGGTCTATAATCATACCGTTTACGTGCATATAGTCCTGTACATCTTTTCCGTTTGAGTAGTTGTTCCATTTCATGCTGCCTGCATAAAACTCGGGATACAAAGACGCATCCCATTGCCAGATAACCGTGCCGTCTTCTATTTCCTGAAGGATAGGAACTGCCAGCTTAACGGTAGGCGAAGGGGATAATGAAGCAGGGATATTGGTTACGGTTTTGATGTATGACGTCATCGTTATAAAATGATTGTCAGACAGCATGATGAAGTCGTGATGATCGATGCCCTTCTTATTATCTGTAACAACATCGCCATAAGGAAGCAAACGTACCTGACCGATCTCATTGAGTGCGGAGTCAAGGATTACTTCATGTGCCACCGAACCATTGGAATAATTCTGCAAAAAAATGGACGGGTCATAAACCGCATAGGAATAACGAATCCGGCCGTTGATGATCCATTGACGGAAATCACTAACTATTCCGGCTACTTTTTTCTTTACTAAAATATGCCCTGCAAAATCCATGATCACCAGGCGCGAAAAACGCTCGCTGGTGGTGACGTACGGTGCCATGAGGATATATCCTTTTTGCGCCGGATCGCTGGTAGATATGTCGTATTGAAATTCGAGAAAGTTGTTTGCTTTGATATGCACTACCACCTTGTAAACAAAGAAACCAAGCGCAATGGTCGCAACCAACGCAATAATTACTTTGCTAAACTTAGATCGTATGAAAGCTGCTCTGCTCAAATAAGTTAGTTGAATTTTCGTGAAAATTACACGTTTTACCTGAGGATACTGTTAATGTCTTTTATCCAATACGCCCTGTAGTTGCATTGGTTAGCGTTGAGCTCCATTCTTTTTGTTCCGGTTGCCGGATTTACCAGCAATAAATAATTGCCTGTGCCGCCGGAGATGAGATAGTTGTTGCCACACTTTTGTACCGAGCCTTCATGTTCTGAAAATGGTGCAGGAATTCTAAAAGATCTAAATGCGGTAACAGACCGCTTTTGCTCATCCAACCTAAATTCAAGTATGCGGGAATTTTCTCTTTTGCCTTTTTCGCCATTGTCAAATACAAGCAGTGTTTGATTGCTATCGGTCAGAGTAACGTTATGCTGACGCAGGAACTCCTGCTCGGCAGTAAGATGAAAGTCGGAATTTTTGCCACCCAGCCGCCACATGATGTTCCCGGTCTTCCTGTTTATTTTAATTATCTGGTTCAGATTGCGCATGGAAAGTATGAGGTTACTATCACGCGGATCGAGGCACATGGAATTTAGGTGTATGTAATCTTGCACAGCAGTATCGTGAAAGTTGTTGCGCGCTGTGCTTGAGGTATAGAGTTCTTGATAATTACTGGCATCCCACTGCCATACTACGGCTCCATTGTTCACTTCCTGAATGATTGCGGTTGCAGTTCTGTTTGCAGGTGAGGGTGATAGTACTTCCGGAATATTTGTGGCGTTTTTAGGGTAAACGGCCATTGCAATGTAATGCTCATCAGAGAGTAAAATAAAGTCGTGCAGATCCAGATCCTGACCTTTGTCGGTTGTGATGTCGTTATATGGTTTCAGGTGTATTTGTTTCATTGGATTGAGTGCCGAATCCAGCAGCAAAACGTATCCTGCTTCCAGTGTTACGTGAACCGCAGCCGGATCATCAATCCCATAGGTATATCTTTTCTGGCCGTTTACTATCCATTGCCGAAAGTCGCTGGCAGTACCCGGCGTAACTTTTTCAAATAAAATACGGCCTTTGAAATCCATAACTACTATCCGTCCGTTTCGCATATTGAAGCGGCGGTGGGGAGTCAACAAAATGTAGCCCTGCTGGGTGGAATCAACAGAAGGTGTGGTGTAAGTGAAAGGAAGTGGAATAGCTTTGTTCCTTTTCTTTTGCTCGTTGGCAGCAATTGCGTTTTTGTATTTAATATGCCGCTGAACCAGGAAAATACCGGACACAACAACAGCAACAATGAGTGCGGCGATCGTGAATTTCGTGAACTTTTTCCTGGCAGGCATTATCTGTAATTATGATTATTATACTCACCTGATTTTATACCGGTGGGTTATTCGTTACTTTTTGAGCAGATCTATAATCCCTTCTTTCTGTAGTATCAGGTACCCGATCCGGTCGTTGGATATACCTTCTTTAAGTTCGTAGGTAAATTCATAACCACCGTTCTCGCTCATGTTGGTTACGAAGTATGAAAAAATGATACCGTCGTTAGCGCTGAACTGCTGGGCAACTTCGTACAGGTGCGTTGATAAAACCATCAAATGACCTGAATGATGCTTTAAACCCTCCAGTACAGCTTTTGTACATTCATACGCATCGTGCACATTGGTACCCTTGAACAGTTCGTCCATAAGCACCAGATGTGGTTGGTCGGTCATTAGTTTTTCGGCAGTCTGTTTCATTCTCTGCACCTCAGCAAAAAAGTAACTTTCCCCTTTGTGAATGTTGTCTTCTACCTGCATATTGGTAACGATCCCCTGCATAAAACTGATGCGCATTGATTTCGCCGGCACACCCATACCCAGGTGCGCCATCAGTGCACCAACACCCAACGCCCTTAAAAAAGTTGTTTTCCCCGACATATTTGCGCCTGTGAGCAACAGGAAATTTGAAGCAGCGTTGAAAGAAATATCATAGGCTATCGGTTTCCTCAGCAGCGGATGGAAGAGACCAACCGCCTCCATCAAAACAGGTTTGGCAGGCAGTAATTCAGGGAATACCCACTTCCGGTCTATGGTTGCCCGTGCCATTGCCTGCCAGGCATCCAGTCTTGCGTATATGTGCATCAGCCGGTATACCATATTCTTCATCTCTCTACGGGCACGGTAGTTTAGCTGAGCCTGTACTTTGTATTTTGTTTCTTTTTTTGCAGCTATTACATCTGGCGTGAGGCGATGGTTGAGTTCGTTTTTAATCTTCCCTATCTCATCCATCAATAGTGCGGGCACTTGCTCAAGCTCTCCGATCTCACTCAATTTTGTACAACCAACCAGAAAGTCGGACAAATGCGATAGAGAGAAGCGGGTGAGAAAATACTCCTGCTTATTCAAAATGCGCTGAAAGAACGAATTGACTGACATAGCCAAACCGGATGGAGGCGCCGTTATTGTATCTGCGGATTCGAAATAGCGCTCCAGCATTACCAGTGTGCCGTTAGAAATTATTGCGGGCCACAGATCGGGATGTTTTGTCCAGAACCTGATCGCATCCTGTGTTTGTTGCAGCTTTTCAAAAGTATCGGGCGGGTTTTGTATGTGCGCCCGAAGCATATCCTTACCAGCCTGCGTGGTAGTATAGTCCAACAAATCGAAAACACCACCGCTGCCTTCAGATGTGAAGATGGAGAGATCCCTGAGCGTGGTTTTATCGTTTTGCATATTTACTTCTTAGTGCCGGCAGCGGATGTTTTATACCGGCTTACAGTAGTTGAACAGTTATACCTTTACCTGTTAAAGGTGATTCGTTGGCCACGTACTGTATCGTTTACCGTGCCGTTTTCGTAGGCTATCTGTCCGTTTACAATGGTATACTTAACAGCAGCCGGGAATTCGTGGCCCTCGAATGGTGACCAGCCGCACTTGTACAGAATGTTGCTTTTGCTGACCTGTGTATTTTCATTCATATCCACCAGCACAACATCGGCAAAATAACCTTCCCTGATATAGCCTCTCCTATCGATCTGAAAACACTGTGCAGGTGCATGGCACATTTTCTCTACCACCTTTTCTACCGATATGGCACCCTGCTTTACGTATTGTAACATGAGCAGCAGTGAATGCTGCACCAGAGGCACTCCTGAAGGCGCTTTCTGATAGGGTTGCTGTTTCTCTTCCCACGTGTGTGGTGCATGGTCGGTAGCAATGATATCCAGCCGGTCATCCAGCAGTGCTTTCCAGAGTTCAAATTTGTTCTCAGGCCCTTTGATCGCAGGGTTGCATTTTATTAAGTTACCGTATTGAGCATAATCATCGGCGGTAAAGTGCAGGTGATGTACACACACTTCAGACGTAATGCGTTTTTCGGTAAGGGGTATCATGTTGGTAAACAACTGCAGTTCTTTAGCAGTGGAGATATGCAATATATGTAGCCTGGTGTTATACTTCTTTGCCAGTTGTACAGCGGCAAATGAACTTTGGAAACAGCCATCCACATTTCTAATCAGCGGATGATAGGAAGCATTGTCTGCGTCGGGGTATTTAGCTTTGTTGGCGTTGATCACATTCTCGTCCTCGCAATGGGTTGCTATCAGCAGTTCGGATTCGGAGAAGATTTTGGATAGAGTCAGGTAATTGTCTACCAGCATATCGCCAGTGCTGGAACCCATAAATATCTTTACGCCGCTCACCAGGTTCTTTTTATCGTTGGTGCGCAGTACTTCGTCGGCATTGGTATTGGAGACACCCATGAAGAAAGAATAGTTGGCCACCGATGTGGCGGCAGCTATATCATACTTCATCTCCAGTAGTTCCTGGGTGAGGGCAGGCGGGTTGGTATTGGGCATTTCCATGAAGGTGGTAGTACCACCTGCTACGGCCGCCCTTGCCTCTGTGGCGATGGTAGCCTTTTGTGTAAGGCCCGGCTCACGGAAGTGCACCTGATCATCTATCACACCCGGCATGAGGTACAAGCCCTCTGCATTTATTTCCCTGCAATTGCCGGTGGGCTGTATGTTATCGTCTATGCGCTCTATCAAATTGTCTTTGATCAAAACGTCTTTAATGAGGCGCTGGCCCTCATTAATAATGGTCGCATTTTTTATCAGTATCGGAAACATATTGTTAACTTCGTCTCGGCTTAGATGCAAATCTACCATTGAACATCTGAAAAACTTACTTTATGCTTAAAAAAGCTTATTTACTTCCATTCTTATTATTGAGTGTTAAGCTTTGTTTTGCCCAAACCACTTTTGTTCCGCTGGGATCTGAAGACTACAACCTGCTGGACAGGCTTGAAACCAGATCGGGCAGGCTTTGTGACAGCCTGGCTTTGTGGGACAGACCCGAATCGAGGAGAAATGCGGTTAATTTCCTAGAAATGATCAAATCGACCAATTCGAAGAAAGATGTAAAAAGTCAGCTCACAGCTATAGACAGATACAACATCAACCAGATGATCTCTGAGAACGGGGAATGGGCACCGAAGGATGAAGAGACCATAGATTCTCGTAGGCCATGGGTTAAGTTCTTTTACAAAAAGCAATACGACCTTGTTCATATTAAAACACATGATTTTGTACTGGATAAGAATTTTTTCCTGGTAGTTAACCCGGTGTTGAGTGGGGTGGCTATGTACCAGCAGAATTCGCCTACACCGGCGGCTACAAAAAGCACTGTTTTCTACTCAGGCCGTGGTGTCGAGCTCAGAGGTTGGATCGGGAAGAAGTTAGGTTTTTATACGTCGATCGTAGACAATCAGGAGCAGTTCCCCTATTTCGTGAATAACTGGGTTAAAAAAGACGGCAAGCGTATGGCGGTACCGGGTGCCGACTACTTTCTGAACCCCAGTACCGGTAATTACGACTATATGCAGGCCAGCGGCTATATCAATTTCGATGCGGTGAAAAACCATGTGAACCTCACTTTTGGCTCAGGTAAGCACTTTATTGGCGATGGTATGACCAGCCTTTTCCTTACCGATAATTCGTCGAACATGCCGTTTCTGCAAGTGCAGGCGCGTGTGTGGAAACTCAATTATGAATGTCTTTATCTGGAGCTGACCCCACAGTTCGACAAAACCATTGGCGATACAATACGCTCACACAAGTACTCAACCATCCATTATCTGAATGTAAATACTTTCAAATGGTTAAGCGTAGGTTTGTTTGAAGCTGAAGTATTTGACCGCCCTGATCATTATGAGCTATCCTACCTGAATCCCATCATTTTCACTACTGCCATCAACCGTTTCAACGGAGCAGGAGATAAATCTTTACTGGGTATGAACCTGAAGGCAATTGCGGCCAAACACTTACAATTTTATGCACAGATATTGTTCAACGAATTCAGGTACAAAGAACTCACCGGTGGTAAAAAATGGTATGGTAATAAATGGGGTATACAGTTTGGTTGCAAGTACTTCGATGCGTTCACGGTTAAAAACCTTGACCTGCAGGCGGAGATAGACGTAGTAAGACCATACACCTATGCTGCACAGGACACGATGGCCAACTACACCAACTACAACCAGCCACTGGCCGACCCATTGGGTTCGGGTTTTATAAAAGGCATAGGGCAGATCAGGTACAATCCTATTAAAAACCTGTACCTGTCTGTTAAGGGTACTTACTATATGCAGGGTGTAGATACTGGCGGTAAAAACTATGGAAACAATATTTTCAATCCTTATCTCACAGCCGATCATCAGTATGGCGTAAAAACCATTAACGGGCCTAAAGCCACCTGCACCATTATGAATCTGAATATCGCTTACCAGCTTCGCAGAAACCTTTTCCTTGATCTGGGCGGCACCTACCGGAAGTACATTAATACTACTGGTGTCTATAATTCAGATTACACCACAACCGGACCGTTGTACGGGCCGCTCACCACTACCTATGTTTATTTTGGCGTGAGGCTGAATATGGCAAGAAGAGATTATGATTTCTTTTGATCAAAAGAATATGTCTGAGTAGACTATTATTCCAAAAACCAATTGTTTTATTATTTTTAAGCTTGTATGAAGGATACCATTGTCAGACTGACAGCCATCGTTTTATTGCTCTCGTTCCTGAGCAGTTGCTACACCCCTGTGCATACGGATAGGAAAATGCCGTCTAAGCATAAGTACCGGGGAGCCGGGCGCTATTGGTAGTAGTTATACTGAAACCAGCGATATCTAATTTTCGGAAAAATTGGGCGAAAGTAATCGTGTTAATCCCAATTAAACACTCCTGACTTTATTTTGTTACTATGAATTTAGCTTTATAGCTGCGGTCATTTGTAGTCGCGGTGATAATATATAAGCCGGGTGGCACAGACAGTTTTACTTTCACCTCTGGCAGGAGGGTGTACATTTCCTTAGCCTGCCGCCCGGCTGCGTTGCAGATGGTAATATGGCACTGACCATTCATAGCCGGTGGCAATTCAACCGAAAAATTCCCATCATTTGGGTTGGGGTAAACATTAAGAGCACCAATGTGACTAACAATATCATTGATACCGGTTACATGCATACTTACCTTGCGGATACGCTCGTTGTTATGGTCTGCGATGTATAAGTTGCCTGCTGAATCTAAGCACACATCGGTGGCATAATTAATTTGCGCTGCTGTGGCAGCTATATTGTCGCCGTTGTACCCATACGTACCGTTACCTGCTACTGTGGTAATAATGCCACTGGGCGTTATTTTACGGATAACAAAATTTTGGTAATCCAGAATATAAAAATTGCCCAATTTATCTATGTGTATTATCCCTGCCACATTCAGTGTTGCAGCTGTAGCCTGACCACCATCGCCGTTATAACCCGGTGTCCCGGTGCCCGCAAAAGTGGATATTATACCCAAAGTATTTACTTTCCTAAACCGGTGGTTTTGCTGGTCGCCTATATATAGATTCCCTGCGGTATCCACACATACCCCACCAGGGTTATTTAATTGTGCATTTGTTGCAGTGCCGCCATCGCCATTATAGCCCGCTAAGCCAGTGCCTGCGAATGTGCTGATAATACCCGCTGTATCCACTTTCCGTATCACATTGTTCCAAATGTCACATATATACAGATTACCACTCGCATCTGTGCAAGTACCGGCAGCATCGAAAATCTGTGCTGCCGTTGCAGGGCCGCCGTCTCCGCTGTATCCGTAAGTTCCATTGCCAGCAACAGTGCTGATAATCCCATACCGGTCTATTTTCCGGATACGATGATTGCCGTAGTCTGAAATTAACAGGTTCTCATCTGCATCAAAGCAAACATAGGAAGGATAAAATAATTCCGCTGCCGTTGCAGGCCCCCCATCCCCGTCGAACCAGCCAATACCATTACCCGCTATTGTAGTGATAATACCAGCCGTATCTAACTTACGGACAACATGGTTGAAATAGTCTGCTATATATAGGTTTCCTGAACGGTCTACACAAACGCCGTGGGGTTCAAATAGCCTGGCTGCAGTGCCGGGCCCGCCGTCGCCGCTATATCCATGTATGCCGACACCTGCTATCGTTGTAATAACCTGCCCTTGGCCGCCAAAGCTTAAAAGGATAAGCAAAAATGAAGAAGCATAAAGGCAGCAACTGCGTATGGAGGGCATATATACTGTAGATTTTTCGGGCATTAATCAACCAGAATAAAAATTTGTCGTTTTTAACCGATAACACAACTTAACGAATGTTCCGGCATTTTTATTGCTATATTAGGGTTCGTTGGTAGTAACATGTACAGTAGCTGCATTTTGACTGAATATTTTATTTTTCTGCCCACCTAGTTTCATCACCACAATTCATTAGGATAAAGGTTTGACTTATCTTTGCGCCTCAATAATACAAAGGCATGAACCGCAAAATACAATCAGCACTTATTTCTGTTTTCTATAAAGACGGACTGGAACCCATTGTACGCAAACTGCACGAACTTGGGGTAACTCTTTATTCTACCGGAGGCACACAAACATTTATTGAGCAGGCAGGTATTCCATGCACCTCAGTAGAAAGTGTTACCGGATATCCGTCGATATTGGGAGGCAGGGTAAAAACGCTTCATCCCAAAGTATTTGGCGGCATACTGGCCAGGAGGGATTTTGCTGATGATCAGAAGCATGTGAGTGAATATGAGATTCCACTTTTCGATCTGGTAATTGTGGACCTTTACCCATTTGAAGAGACACTGAAGCAAACTGACGACGAGAAAAAGATCATTGAGAAAATAGATATAGGTGGTGTATCGCTGATACGTGCCGCCGGTAAAAACTATAACGATGTGTGCATAGTGGCATCACGCACGCAATACCCTGCTTTGCTGGAAATGCTGGAAACACAAAACGGCGAAACCAGTATAGCCGACAGAAGGCACTATGCCGCTGCGGCATTTGCAGAGTGTGCCCATTACGATGTAGCCATAGCTGATTATTTCAACAGCAGCAACAACTTCAATTATTTCCAGCTTTCTTTTGGCAATAAAAAATCACTCAGGTATGGCGAGAACCCCCACCAGCAGGCAGGCTTTTATGGCGACCTTGATGAACTGTTTGAACAACTGAACGGTAAAGAACTCTCTTACAATAATCTGGTAGATGTGGATGCGGCTTGCCAGATCATCTCTGAATTTAAAGACCCTGCCTTTGCAGTAATCAAGCATACAAATGTATGTGGCCTGGCTGTGCGGGACAATGTACTGCAGGCCTGGGAGGCAGCACTTGCCGGCGACCCGGAAAGTGCGTTTGGCGGAGTACTGTCCACCAACCGCAATATTGATCTGGCCACGGCTCAGAAGATCAACGAATTGTTTTTCGAAATCCTTATTGCACCATCTTACGATGCCGATGCGCTTGAACTGCTGAAAGGCAAGAAGAACAGGATGCTACTGCTGCAGAAAAAAACATTCTACCCCGTAAAAGAATATAAGCGCATACTCAACGGTGTGCTGGTGCAAGATGCAGACAACCAAAGCTTCGCCGAGTGGAAAGAAGCCGGCTCCAGAACAAGCACCGCACAGGAAAAAGAAGATCTGCTGTTTGCCAACATTGTGTGCAAGCATCTGAAATCAAATGCGATAGCACTGGTAAAAAACAAACAACTGGCAGGCAAGGGCTGCGGACAAACCAGCCGCATAGATTCACTGCGCCAGTCGATTGAGAAAGCGAAACAGTTTGGGTTTGATTTGAATGGTGCTGTAATGGCCTCTGATGCATTCTTCCCATTCAATGATTGTGTAAGTATTGCACACGATGCCGGAATTACCGCAGTGATACATCCGGGTGGATCTATCCGTGATAACGACAGCATTGAATTTTGCAAAGCCCATGATATGGCAATGGTAATAACCGGGATCAGGCATTTTAAACACTAAAATGGTTTCGGGGAGGCTGGTTTTATTGGGTCTCCCGAAACTTATTGTAATAATGCTTTACTCTTCCGTTATCAATCTGTTATGACCAAAAAGGAACGATACGCATTCGTGATAGACTGGTTCGAGAAGAACATGCCGGATGCGGCTACAGAGCTTCATTACGGCAATCCGTACGAACTGCTAGTTGCGGTAATCCTGTCGGCACAGTGCACGGACAAACGGGTGAATATTGTTACGCCTCCGCTCTTCCAAAAGTTTCCTAAACCGCTGTTACTGGCTAAAGCAGAATTTGAGGATGTGGAGCCACTGGTGCGCAGCATTAGTTTTGCCAATAACAAAACACGCCAACTGATAGGCATGGCCAAAATGCTGGTGGAGCAATTCAACGGCGAAGTACCATCGGAAATGGACGATCTGGTGCAGCTACCCGGCGTAGGTCGCAAAACGGCAAACGTAATTGTATCGGTAGTATTCAATCAGCCGGGAATGGCGGTAGATACGCATGTGTTCAGAGTGTCGGCACGGATCGGACTCACTACAAATGCAAAAACACCGCTGCAAACAGAGCAACAACTGGTGGCCAACATACCTGCTGAACTGCTGCCCATAGCCCACCACTGGCTGATACTGCACGGTCGGTACACCTGCATAGCCCGCAGACCTAAATGCGAACAATGTGGGTTGCAATCAGTGTGTAAATTTTTTAAGACGGATATGAAGCACATAGCGGGGTAGAGCGGTTATCAGCCCAGCATATTTTCGAGTTCTTCCATTTTTACCAATACGAACACTTTCTTGCCATCGGGTGTGTACTCAGGTTGGGTACAGGCAAACAATTCATCGATCAGTGCCTGCTGCCCTTCGGGCTGCATAATGGCGTGCTTGTTGCGGGAGAGCCTGCGTGCCATATTTGCCAGCAACTGTTCGCTGCGGCGGCTCACCGCATCGGGTGCTTCGTGTTTCAGGTGTTCCACTACTTCGTCCAGTACATACTTCTCTTCTCCGGCGGGCAGTCCGGCAGGTATGCCGTTGATCACAAAAGTATTGTGTCCGAAGGGAGCGATATCAAATCCCATCCTGCCCATGTCTGGCAGTACCTGCGCAAGCAGCAGTGAGTCCTGCGGCGACAGCTCGTAAGAAGTAGGAAAAAGAATCTGCTGAGAAGATGCCTCTGCGTTGTTCCACTGCTCCAGCAGCCGTTCAAACCATATTCGCTCTTGTGCACGTTTAATATGTATCAGCATCATCCCCGATTTTACGCTGGTCAACAGCATATCGCCGTGTAGGTGCATGATATTAGACGAGCTCATATCACTTGTTTCGGTGGAGCTATGCAGATTTACCTGCGAGGGTATCGGATCTGAAAGATTGTTTTGATTGGGGTTGTCGGAAGGGGTTAATGTCTCCCTGCCTGATGACGGGGTTTGTGCAATTTCGTACAGGTCTTTCCATCTTTTCAGACTGTCTTTGCGCTCTATAAAATGTGCCTGATCTTTACCGCTGAATGTGTTGTATAAATAACCCTTTTGTGTTTCTTCTTTGTTGCGTTCTGTAAACGGCATTTGCACTGAGCTCAGTTGCTGTATCTCTGCATTGAGCGTAAAATCGAGCGAGGGTGCAATGTTGTATTTGGCAAGGGCATGTTTTACTGCCGCTTTCAAATAGTAGTACATCATACCGTCGTCTTCAAATTTCACTTCCTGCTTGGTGGGGTGCACATTTACATCCACCTTTTTAGGGTCGATCTCAAAGAAAAGGACGTAAAACGGAAAGGATTCTTTTTCAATAAGCCCTTCGTATGCCTGTGTAACCGCATGATTCAGGTATGGATTGCGTATGAAACGGCCGTTTATGAAAAAGAACTGCATGCCACGTGTGCGGGTGGCAGATTCAGGCTTGCCGATGAAGCCATGTATTTTTACCAGGTCGGTATCCTCTTCGGCGGGAACCAGATTCTTTTCGTAGGTATTGCCCAGCAAGCCCACTATGCGTGCTTTGAGGCTGCCCGGCACCAGATGGAATTGCTCGGTACCGTTGTTGGTGAACCGGAAACCGATATTTGGATAAGCTAGTGCTACTCTGGTAAACTCATCGAGTATATGCCTAAGTTCAGTAGTGGTGCTTTTTAGAAAATGCCTGCGGGCCGGAACGTTATAAAACAGGTTTTTAACACTGATATTTGTACCCGCATTGCCGGCGCAGGGTTCCTGCAATTTCACTTCCGTTCCTTCAATTATTATTCGGGAGCCGGCTTCGCTGGTGGCCTGCTTTGTTTTGAGTTCCACCTGGGTCACAGCGGCAATCGAAGCCAATGCCTCACCCCTGAAACCCATAGTGCGGATGGTGAACAGATCGTCGATACTTCTGATCTTTGAAGTGGCATGGCGCTCAAAACTCATTCGTGCGTCAGTAGGACTCATGCCCTTGCCGTTGTCAATCACTTGTATCAGCTCCTTACCGGCATCCTTAATGATCAGTTGAATTTCTGTGGCCCCGGCATCTACTGCATTTTCCAGCAATTCCTTTACCGCCGATGCCGGACGCTGAATGACCTCACCAGCCGCAATCTGGTTGGCTATATGGTCGGTCAGTAAGTGAATTATGTCGGGCACAGAATTAATTATTTGTGTAAAGGTAGTGATACGTTTATAATTTAAACATCACTAGGCGTCATTGGTTTTTGACTCATTGGTTGGGTATCAGTTCAGATATCACCAAATTGATCTTTCTGTTCACCTCTCCTATTTTAGCTGTATCGGTGCCACTGCCTTCCACATCTTTATAGAACAAATTATATTGTTCTATACGCAGTTTGCAATATTGTGCCAGTTTCAGGTTCCGTTCTTTCATTTGAGCCGGGATATCCAGATTCTTAACGTCATTCAGCAGCTGCAGATCCTTTTCCCAGAGATCAATTCCCTGCTTTTGGATCTTATTCAGTATCATTTCTTTGGTATCGGTCTTTTCAGGTTTCAGTACCTGTAACGCCCGGGTTTCGGCTTCTGTGAATTGTTTCATTTTCCGGTCGTATACCCCCATATCGTTTGGGAGCGACTTTAAAGTATTTACAGTAAGAAAAAACACCATAACACCCAATACCGCTGAAACCAGTATCTGCCAAAAAATTTGATGTTTTTTCACCAGTCCGGGATAAAATGCGTAGCCAACCACTATACCACTGATAAGGCCACCAATATGTGCTGCATTATCTACATTACCCTCAGTACCAGCCAGTAAGTTGTATAAAACGAAGAACATGATGCTGCGCAGCTGGGTTTTCCGTGCAGTTTTTTCAATGTAATTAGTGGTAAGCGTAGCCAGAAAAACACCGTACATACCAAAAATGGCACCCGAGGCACCTACGCCTACGGTATACGAATGCATATAAATGCTCATAAGACCGGAGCATACACCTGTAAGCAGATAGGCAGAAATAAACCTAAACCTGCCCATTATAGGCTCCAGAAACATACCAATGTAGGCCAGTGCAAACATGTTCATTAACAAATGCAGTATTCCTGCATGTAAAAACATGAATGAAAATAGACGCCACCATTCACCGGTTGTTGTTAACGGTCTGAAATTGCCTCCCCACTGAAGTAGCCGCTCGGTATTGGGATTGAACACAGAAATACCAGAAAACACCATTAATAGAAATACCAGAATATTCAGATATATCAGTACCGGAGTAACAATGTATGTTTTAGATGGTATAAGCGCTCCGTATTTCTCCCTGGCATGCGGATGCTTCTTTTTTTCGTTTTCCGCAATCTGGAAAGCTATATTAGCGAGGGCTTCTTTAAAAAGAGTTGCATTGAGTTCGTTTTGCCGGTCGTTCAGGTAATATTCATTTACCGACTTGCTTGATAAAACAGCATGCTCATCATATATTGTAATTGTTACTACTTCTCCAAAAGCCGGGTTAGGGTCTGACGCATGAAAAATAATCACATTTTCATTAACAGATATTAATTGCCAACCAAGAGTTCTGGCGGCATCTATTGACGCAGAGAAAAATTGCCCGCGTACCAAACCGCCAAAATCCAAATCCACACTATGTTCAGGCAATGGGTTTTGTTCCATTAAATATTGAAAATTACAAAAGTGTAAAGTTAATGTATGCTGTTAGAAATTCTGCTGTAAACTTCATACGTTTCGCCAATCCCAGCATAATAATTAGCTAACAAAAAAATGAATTTTTAATGTTATTGATATTGCATACTTAGTTATTTTTCCGTAATATTGTAGGCTCTGTTTTTAGAAATTTTAAAATATAGTTAAATCAATTACAAATGAAAAAGATGCGTTTACTTATATCCTCGGTTGTGTGTTTTTTGGGTTTAGTATCAGGCGTTCATGCACAGGTAAATCTTATTACCACCTATATAGGTAATGGTACCGGTGCTTATGCAGGTGATGGTGGTCCGGCAACGGCAGCAACGGTAAGAGTTAATACCCCCGGAATGCTCAATTTTGATCCGGCAGGCAATCTCTACATCTGTGATAACTCCAACAACAGGTTGAGAAAAGTTGATATGACAACAGGTATTATATCACTTGTAGCTGGAAACGGTACAACAGGAACCGGTGGTGACGGCGCAGCGGCAACAGCATGCCAGTTTGGTGCGGGTGGTGGTTTTAACCCGGGTGTAGCGGGCGTAGCTGTAGATGCCACGGGCAATATTTACGTTAGTGACGGTACTAACAATAAAATCAGAAAAATTGATGGTACCGGTATTATCACAACATTTGCGGGTACAGGAACAGCAGGAGGAACAGGAGATGGCGGACTTGCTACTGCTGCGTTGTTGAGTGGACCTCGTGGTTTGTTTGTTGCTTCCAATAAACTGTATATCGCTGATGCAGGCAGCAATAAAGTACGTGTGATCGACCTGTCTACCAATATCATAACAGCTGTTGCAGGTACAGGTACAGCGGGCGCAGCAGGCGATGGTGGTTCTGCAGCCACAGCACAACTTAATGCCCCCAGAGGCGTGTGTGTGGATGCAGCAGGCAATATATTTATTGCCGATAGAAGCAATAACAGAGTAAGAAAAGTAACTACCGGTACGAATATTATTACTACCTATGCCGGTAATGGAACAGGAGGATACGCCGGCGATAACGGCCCTTCAACAGCGGCTACATGTCAGGTAAACAGACCTACAGATGTGAAGGTTGATGCAGCGGGTAATCTGTTTATTTCTGATAATAGTAACGGCGTTGTAAGGATGGTAAGCGCAGCGGGTATCATTACAACTGTTGCTGGTACATCTGGCTTTGGTGGTGCTGCAGGCGACGGCGGACCTGCAACAGCAAGCGCTGTAAGGGTTAACCCATTCGGCCTGGCTGTCACGGATATGAACCACTTTTACATTGGTGACTTTAACAACAGCCGCATCAGGTATGTGAAACCAAACTGCATTCCTGTTTTTGCAAATGGCGCCACACAGTCATTGACTGTATGTCAGAGTTCCGGTGCTAATAGTATTAATACAACGCTTGCAGTAGTAGATTCTGACCGTAGTCAAACACTTACCTGGAGCATTGTAGCAATATGCTCTCACGGTACATTAACCGCTGCGACAACTGCAGCTGCAAACGGCGGCACAGTTACTCCTGCAGGTCTTACATATACTCCTACAGTTGGTTATTCTGGCCCTGATGCCTTTACTATCCAAATCTCTGATGGCTACAATACTTCAACTACTGTAGTAAACGTAACGGTTAATCCGTTGCCTATAGCGACACCTATTACCGGCACTGCTACCGAAGTTTGTGTTGGTTCTACTATAGTCCTTTCTAATGATTCTACTACCGGCACATGGTCGGCCCTTAACGCTAATGCAAGCGTAGTAGGTGGCACGGTAACCGGTGTTTCTGCAGGTACTGATGATATCAGCTATACCTTAACAAACAGCTGCGGTACAGCTTTTTCAGTCTACTCAATAACAGTGAATCCACTGCCAAACGCGGGCAGCATAACAGGAGCTTCAACTGTGTGTGTTGGTGCTTCTATTGCTTTGACAGATGCTGCCCCAGGCGGCACATGGAGCGCACAGAACAGTAATGCAACTGTAGATGGTACGGGCAATGTGACTGGTGTTACAGTTGGTACTGATGATATCAGTTATACCGTAACCAATAGCTGCGGTACGGTAAGTGCCGTACTTACTGTTACAGTAAATGACTTGCCTGTAGTGCCTGCCATTACCGGTACTCCTGTGGTTTGCGAATCTTCAACAACTCTGCTTTCCAACGCTACAGGGGGAGGCTCCTGGTCGGCCACAAATGCCAATGCGACTGTTTCCGGAACAGGTCTGGTTACAGGTGTTACTGCCGGTACAGATGATATCAGCTATACGGTTACCAACGGCTGTGGAACAACTGCAGTAGGTGTTGTGGTGACTATTAATCCGTTACCAGCTGCTGGTACAATTACAGGTACATCTACCGTTTGTACTGGCGGTACTGTTACCCTAACAGATCCGGCTCCGGGCGGTATATGGTCTACAACTACAGGTAATGCTTCAGTGGCAGGCGGTGTTGTAACAGGTGTTACTGTTGGTACTGATGTAGTTTCTTATTCGGTTACCAACTCATGCGGCACGGCTGTAGCAACGTTCACTGTAAACGTGGTAGCGGTGCCTACAGCAGGTACTATTACCGGTCCTACAAATGTGTGTCCGGGAGCTACAATTACACTTTCTGATGCTACCAGCGGCGGCACATGGTCGGCCAGCAATACCAATGCAACAGTATCAGGGCTTGGAGTTGTAACCGGTGTTACGTCAGGTACCGTTGTGATTTCGTACAGTGTAGTTGCCTCATGCGGTACCGCTGTTGCTACTTACACAGTTACTGTTGATCCACTTCCAAATGCAGGTACAATTGTTGGCTCTGCAAACGTTTGTGTGGGTTCATCAATTACGCTTACTGATGCGGTTCCGGGCGGCACATGGAGTGCAAGCAATGCGAACGCAACAGTTTCTTCAACCGGTGTTGTTACCGGTGTTACGGCGGGTGCAGTAACCATCTCCTACAGCGTTACCAGTGTTTGCGGCACCATAGCTGCGATATTAAATATCAATGTTAACCCGATCATAACTCCATCAGTAACTTTTACGGCTACTCCGGGTTTCAACACATGCCCAGGTACACTGGTTACTTATACCGCTAATCCGTTGAATGGTGGCACTGCTCCGGTTTACGAATGGAGGGTAAATGGTTTTGTACTTGGTGCAGGTGCTTCTTTCAACCATACACCTTCAAACGGCGACAGGTTCATTCTTAAAATGACCAGCAATGCAGCCTGCGCATCTATTACTACGGTTTATGATACGGTAACTGTTGTTGTTTATCCTTCATTGGTTCCATCAGTTTACATTTCTACAGGTGCCATTGGTGATACAGTTTGTATAGGCGATCTGACTCCTTATACTGCTGTACCGGTAAATGGCGGCACAACTCCGGCATATACATGGTATGTAAACGGTACTGCTGCAGGCGGTGGCAATCCATTTACTTATATCCCATCTCATGGTGATGTTATTACCTGTGCGCTAACCAGCAGCTATGTATGTCCTACGCCAGCTACTGTGATCAGCAACAGCGTTACAATGACAGTAGATGTTACAGAAACACCAACGGTTGGAATCACAGTTAGTCCTATTTCAGCTGTATGTATCGGTTCTAATGTTACGTTTACAGCGCATCCGCTTTATGGTGGTGTACCTCCTACTTATACCTGGACTAAAAACGGTGTGAACGTAGCAACAGGTGTTAACTACACATACGCTCCTACAAACGGAGACAATGTATATTGCACCATGGCCAGCAGCGCATCTTGCCGCACTGTTAATACTGTAAACAGTAACCGTATTAACTTGAACGTTGAGAACCCGCTGCCTATCTCGGTTAGTATCACTCAGTCTACCGGACTGATAGGAGTTGGTCAGACAGATGTTTTCACTGCAACTGTAACCTCACTTGCTCCGGTGCCTACTTACCAGTGGTTCCTGAATGGTGTTTCGGTTCCGGGTGCTACAAACAGAACTTATTCTATCACAGGTACTACGCCAGGCACGGCGGTTGTGCATTGTGTAGCCGGCTCTGGCGATGCATGTTATACAACTGCTTCGAGCAACTCACTCACTGTAACAACAGCGGCTTTGGGTGTACATCAGTATTCAGCTTCTTTATCTGAACTGAAATTGGCACCAAACCCTAACAAGGGTACATTCACAATGAATCTTACTTCGATTGAAAATGAGAATGTACACGTTACCATTACAAACGTAGTTGGTGAAACAGTGAAAGTATTTAACGCAGCTACCAACAACGATGTTCAGATCAGCATGGATCAGCCATCAGGTATTTATCTGTTGACTGCAACTACCGATCATGGCACATTTGTGCAGAAGGTAGTGATCAACTAAATATATTTTGTCTTTTTAAAAAGGCACATAAGAACTTTGGTTCTTTATGTGCCTTTTTTAATTTTGGTACTTTGTAACTACTTATGAGCTTGCTCCGGCTTACAATTTTGGTCTGGTTATTTTCTGCGGCAAATGTTGTTTTTGCACAGGACACTGTTTATGTCAATACCCGCAACCTGATCTTAAGAGATCGTCCGGAAACACGTTATAACGTATTTGCTGTTATGCAGGCTGGGTGCCCTGTAAAGGTTGAGCCGTATGAAGATGGTTACAAAGGCAACAAATCCGTTAAAAGCAGATTTTACAGGGTACTGCTGCGTTATGCCAATAACGCAGGTGGCTACAGCCGGATTTATGGCTGGGTAGAAAAAAGATTCGTAGTGCCTGCGCTCTCAAAAGTAACAGTGGCGGGAACGGATAAAACGGGTACAAAACCGCTAACCGAACTGATGCAACCTGTCCATCCTGCTAACGACGAAAATAAATTCAATGCAGCGCAATTTCCGCCGCCGGCATATAAGGGTGGTGAGTATCAACCCGGCATTGCAAAAAGAGTGTATCACAGGGGTCCACGGGGAGGCTGCTATTATCTGAGCGCTAACGGACGAAAAGTATACGTAGATAAGCAATTTTGCGGAGGTCGGTAGTGTGTTTACAATCAATTCTTCAAGCTAATTTCCTAATTTCGTAACATGAATCTTACTGCTCCGGCTCAGATAGGCAATTTTATTGCAGGTATATTACAGGCACCGGTTAACGGCAAATACATGGACAACATCAATCCTGCTACAGGAGAGGTGTACAGCCAAACGCCTGACAGCGACAAAAGTGATGTGGAAGAAGCGGTGATTGCTGCAAAAGAAGCGTTCCCTTTGTGGAGCACTATGCCGGTGGAAGCCCGTTTTAAAATATTGAACCGCATAGCAGAACTTATAGACGAAAATCTGGACGCTCTTGCTCTTGCTGAGACTAATGACAATGGTAAACCACTGTGGCTTTCTAAAATGGTAGACATACCACGAGCATCTAGCAACTTCAGGTTCTTTGCCACGGGCATTATGCACTTCAGCACAGACAGCCATAGTATGGAAAACCGTGCTATCAATTATACACTGCGCCAGCCAATAGGCGTGGTGGGTTGTATCTCTCCGTGGAACTTACCCCTGTATCTGTTTACCTGGAAGATAGCACCAGCACTTGCGGCAGGTAATTGCGTGGTTGCAAAACCCAGCGAAGTAACGCCCATGACCGCTTACCTGCTCAGCATCATCTGCAGCGAAGCAGGGCTGCCATCTGGCGTACTTAATATTCTGCACGGCACCGGACCCGGCTGTGGATCGGCCATAGTATCGCACCCCGAAATAAAAGCGATCTCGTTCACAGGCAGCACTCGTGCTGGTCGGGATATTGCGGCAACAGTGGCACCGATGTTCAAAAAAGTGTCTTTGGAACTGGGCGGCAAAAACCCAAACATCATTTTTGCAGATTGTGACTGGGAGAAAATGATGCGTACCACGCTGCAGTCATCTTTCAGCAATCAGGGACAAATATGCCTGTGCGGCAGCAGAATACTGGTAGAAGAAAGCATTTACGAAAAATTCAAAACCGAATTCATAGCAAGAACCAAAAAGCTGACCGTGGGAGATCCGCTGGACGAGAAGAGCAGGCAGGGCGCGGTAGTGAGCAAACTGCACTTTGATAAAGTACTGGGTTGCATTGAGCTGGCTAAAGAAGAAGGAGGTACTATACTTACAGGTGGCAATGCGGTGAAAATGGAAGGTCGCTGCGAAAATGGTTTGTTCATAGAACCAACAATAGTGGAAGGCCTGGGACCCAACTGCCGCACCAATATGGAAGAGATCTTTGGACCAGTGGTAACTATACAATCATTTAAAACAGAAGAAGAGGCACTGCAACTGGCCAATACCAGCGACTATGGTCTGAGTGCCACTATATGGACACAGGACGTGAGCCGCGCTAACCGCGTTGCCGCCAAAGTACACAGTGGTATTATTTGGGTAAACTGCTGGCTGCTGCGCGACCTGCGCACACCGTTCGGTGGATTCAGGAACAGTGGTGTAGGCCGCGAAGGCGGATGGGATGCACTTCGGTTCTTCACTGAGCCGAAGAATGTATGTGTGGAGTTGTAGAAGAATATAGGAGTAGTACGCTCACATGAATATAATAAGACAAGCCCCGCACTGCGGGGCTTGTCTGTAAAATCGAGTATCGATTGGTTCCCAAGTTCATCAGTTACCAAACTGATACAACGTACTAATAGGTCCTTGTTCCGTTCCAGGTGCCGTTGTCGCCGCTAAGTGAATTGTTCCAGGTTCCTGAAAAATCATTGCCGGTCAATGTACCCGTAAATGTTTCTCCTGTTGAAACAGAACCTGCACTGATCACATTGCTTACCACCGCTCCGTCAGCTGTAGCGTCAAAGCCAGCTGTGGTTGTGCTTTTTACAAGAGCCTTAAATATGTTGTTGTAAATAACAGCATTAAAGGTGCCTGCATCTGACCCACTATATGTTCCTTCAAAGCACTTTACCAATGCCGTTGATGTTTCTTTTACTACGAGCAAAATAGCTTCAGGATGTCCTGCTATTATAAGATTTGTAATTGTAGGGTTTGCTCCACTAGCATCTACACTAAATGTAAAACTATTAGAGCCGCTGGTAAAAGCAATTGTCGATGCAGTATTCAGGGTTATCGTCTGGGTTGTTGTAAAGTTGTAGGTTGTTGTTCCTATTTTTAACGTTGCAGTGATGGCACTTGTATTGCTGATATCAATAATGATTGTGCCGCTCGAACCAACAAAAACCCCCTTATATATTCCGTAGTTAGACGCATCGTACTGCGCCTTGGCAATAGGAGTTTCCGCTAAGGTACTTACTGTTTTGTTGTCCTTCTTAGAACAGGAAAATATAGCTGTTAACGATAGTAAAGCCAGGTAAAAAAAAATCTTCTTTGACATGTTATTGTTGTTTAAAAAAATTAGAAAATATTAGACTTGTAACTGTTTTATTTTTTAACCACTACTGATGTACTTCTGGTTGTTTTGCTGTCAGATACGGTAACTACATAAACACCTTCCGAAAGGTCACTTACATCAATAGAAGCATGACCATTGATCTCAGATGATTTTACAATTGCGCCTACAGCATTGCTGAAAGTAATTTGAGATTTTTCGGTTACTTCAATGTTTATGCTGGACGATGTTGGATTTGGATAGACTACGACATCTTGCATCGATTTGCTTTCCTTGATATTCAGAGGACCAATCTGGTATTTAAATATGGTTCCTCTGGTAGCGCCCAATGGTCCGCCACCACTCGTCATTCCGTAGAGAAAGCTGCCGTCAGATATCAACGAGCCATTAGGAAACGAACCCGGGAAACCAGCGAAGTTGTGAACTACTGAAAATGTTCCAGAACCTGTAACCTTAAAAATTGTGCCGTAATTTGTTGCACCTCCATCTCTGGTCATACCATATAAATCAGATCCAACCAAAAGAAGAGACCCTTTGGGATTGCGACCATCGATACCACTGAACGAATGAAGACGTACATATCCGGTACCATCGGGCATTATTTTAAAAACTGTACCGTTATTTGTTGTGCTGCCCTCTGTCATACCATAGAGAAAAGTACCATCGGAAATAAGAGAGCCCATCGGGTAACCACCACTCGTTGCGGGTACGAAATTCATCAGGTTTGTATACCCAGTTCCATCGGGCATAATTTTGAAAATTTGACCGGCTCCCGTACCTCCCATGGTGTATAGAAATGTGCCATCAGAATACAGTGACCCAACTGCGCCCGGTGATGTGAGTGTAAGAAATCCGGTACCGTCTGGTTTGATCTTAAAAATTGTACTGCCAGCCACACCATAAAGAAAGGTACCTACCGAAATCAGCGTTCCTTTTGGAGAGGTTCCTGTTCCTGAAGACGCAAAATCCATTAACTTGGTATAGCCGCTGCCATCAGGCATTATTTTAAATATAGTACCCAGATCGTTTACTCCGCCGGTAGTGGTCATGCCGTAAAGAAATGTTCCGTCGGTATAAAATGATCCGTTAGGGCGACTACCATTTGATAAACCTGTAAAATCCAATAGTTTAGTATAGCCGGTGCCATCGGGCTTCACCTTAAAAATTACGCCCAAACCAGCAGACCCTCCGCCACTAGTCATACCATACATATAAGACCCTATGGTAAGTAAATTCTGGTCTTCCTGAGGATTGCCACCTTCATAAGCACCCCCTGTGCCGGTAAAGGCTATCATCATTGTGTGTTGTGCTGTAACAGGGCTGACGGCTATCAATATAACGGACAAAACAAGCGCAGCTAACTGAATTTTTTTCTTCATTTTTTTCTGGTTTTATAACTTAGATCAATCAATTGGATGAATACTGCATCCAATGTTTTAATGCATGGTGGTTAAACAATACTTTATTTCTGATGCAAAACTATTGCCTGAATAGGGCAGTGCCTATACCAAGAACTACGTAATTTTAAACCAGGTGGTTAAACGGTTAGTGGAATATTTATAATGGCCATAGTGCCATTGCCGGACTGATTTTCGTAATTGATCCTTCCATGAAGCAGGTCTACACGAGAACGTAGACTTTCAATACCTATACCTTTTTGAATTTGGGCAATATCAAATCCGGTGCCGTTGTCTTCAAAAATCAATGTGATACTCTCCGGCTTCTGGGAAATCATTAGTGATACAAAACTGGCACCACTATGCTTGATCACATTATTTATCAGCTCTTGCGTAATGCGGAATAAGCTGACCTCTATTTCAGGACTTATTCTATCTGTTACACCAATCTGTTCAAAGTCGTATTGAATATTATTGGGTGTCAAAATCCGTTTCAGCAGGTCTTCAATAGCGGGTACAAAACCAAGTTCCCGCAAAGTATTGGGCATCATCTGGTAAGCAATGTTTCTCACCTCCTGACTTGCTTTGTCAATAGCATTCACTGAATTTGCCAACGCTTCTTTCGACAAGGACCCTTCATCTTTGAGGCTTGCTTTAAGGTGCATTTTAATTGCAGTCAAGTCTTGTACAATACCATCGTGCAGATCCTTAGCAATGCGGGTTCGTTCTTTTTCCTCACCTGCCAATATAGATTGAAGTCTTTCCTTCTGAAGTTGTATCCTTTGTTTGTTTGCTTGTCTTTGAAACAAGTATAAGGACGTAAAAATTACGACGATGTTCTTCCCGATTCCCAGCAACAGCATTTTCTGTTTTTCCTGTTTTGCTTTGCTCAATGCTAGTTCATGTTCGTGTTTTATTTCCGCATTTCTAAATTTTGCTTCTGATTCACTCATCTTCTGGTTCAGGTCTATATCAAATCTTTTTTTGAAAAAATCTGTCATTTCGCATCGGGCCAGATATGCTTCTTCAAATCTGCCTAAACGATAGAGGTTCAATGCATAAAAATCCAGGGCCGTACTTTCGCCATCTATAAATTTCACCTTACGACTCAGGGCCAATCCTTCAGCACTATAATCAAGTGCTTTCTGGTATTCCTTTTTGGCTGCGAGCACGTCGGTATAAAATAAGATAAGTTCGGCAAGCCTTGGTGTGTCTTTAATTAATCTGCAGTCGCTGATCGCTTCCAGAAAAAGCACTTCTGCCTTGTCAATCTGATTGTATGTTGCATAATAAGTGCCAAGCAACCTTTTATGCAGGCAATTTTCGGAGGATGCTTTTGGATAATTCACCAATCCTTTTTCTAGTGCCTTCTTCAAGAAATATTCTGCAGAATCGAGGTGCGTTGCCAGTTCAAGATACTTTAAACCTAAATTGTGATAACACATTTCAAGCAGCGTATCGTAATGGTAAACTTCACTTATCCTTACACACTTTTCCCAATACTCGTAGGCGAAATCTTTCTTGCGAATGCGGTAAAAAGTATTGCCGATCAATTTGTAAAAAGTAGCCTCGCCGTAAGTGTTTTTATCATGTTGTGCAGCGATGATCTGTGACTGGCAATATTGTAAACAGGTATCCCACATTTCAAGACCCTGATACATATGTACCAGCGTTTGCTGCACTTCTACTCTTTCACGAACAGTAAGTGAATTCTCTGCCAGTATTTTCCTTAATTCAATTATAGATTTTGCGTAGTCGTTACTATTCTCAAATTCTTGTAGCTGAGCCTTTACCTTATTGTTCTGAGCAAATACAGCAGATGAAAAGACAAGGAATGAAAATAGAAGCAGCAGAATTCTCATGGCTTCACAAATTTGTATTTTATTGCCTTCGAAACCAGCTTTCCGGTAGTATGCACATCAAACTTTGTCATGATACTTTTTTTGTGCGTTTCTACGGTACGTGTGCTTAAGTACAATTTGTTAGCAATCTCTTTACATGTTCTTCCATCGCAAATATCTGCCAGTATCTCCTGCTCTCTTTTGGTAAGGGGCATTGGCAATTCAAAAACCTGATTGGCATCGGTCTTTCTTGCCGTTAGAATTTTATTTATGCGCTCACCGAGATAGGTGCCCCCATCCATGATTACTTCAATGGCTTCTGCCATTTCGTCCAAATTGCAGTCCTTTGGTAAAAATCCTTTGGCTCCTAATTTCATGCATTCCTGAATGATGTATTTTTCATCGTTCATAGAAAGCATAACACAGGGTACTTCCGTAATTGAGTTCAGGGCTTTGAGTGCTTCTATACCGTTCATCTCCGGCATCTCAATATCCAATATGATCAAATCGGGAATCTGGGTGTCTAACGCCTCTATCAATTTCTTCCCCGAATTAAAGACAATCACCTGTTCTACATTTGGTAATGTCTTTAATAAATTAGCTACACCTTGTGCGACAATAATGTGATCGTCAGCTAAATATATAGTTAGAGGCAATGATATTATTTTGCTCAAATGTACTGTATAATTTCTTGCTGTTGTTTTTCTGCTAATGTATTTCCGTACCAATTTTCGGAGTAAAATAACAGTGTGAGATTGCGGGTAAGATTTATGCAATTGTCTGATTTGATTTCGGGATGGAGTTATTGACCCAGGCCAACGTTTATTCGTTTGTATTTAATTTGTTTTCATTCCTTACATTTGAATAAATAATTGATGAATCAAGGACTATGCTCGTAAAATTATTTGGCAGTGCAGTATATGGGGTGGATGCGATCACTATTACCATTGAGGTAGATACACCAGGTGGACAGCTTGGTTATTTTATTGTGGGATTGCCGGATAATGCCGTAAAGGAAAGCACAGAGCGTGTACTATCAGCCATAATGAATTCGGGGTACAACAGGCCCCGTGCTAAGATGGTGGTGAATATGGCTCCTGCCGATATCAAGAAAGCAGGGGCTGCTTATGATCTGCCCATTGCAATTGGCTTTCTGGGCGCTACCGAACAAATACATACAGAGCATCTGCACGAATATGTGATCATGGGCGAGCTGTCGCTGGATGGATCTGTAAGGCCCATAAAAGGAGCATTGCCTATAGCAATAACGACCAGGGCTGAGAAATTTAAAGGGCTTATTGTGCCGAAAGAGAATGCCCGTGAGGCCGCACTTGTGAACAACATAGACGTATATGGCGTAGAGCACATAAAAGATGTGATCGACTTTTTCAACGGCAGCAGCGACATGAAACCGCTGAAGGTAAATACACGCGAAGAATTTTATGATGCACAAAGTGTATTTGATATTGACTTCAATGATGTAAAAGGACAGGAGAATGTGAAGCGGGCGCTGGAGATTGCCGCCGCAGGCGGACATAACGCTATTCTTATTGGTCCGCCGGGCGCAGGTAAAACAATGCTGGCAAAAAGGTTGCCTACTATATTACCTCCGCTTACACTGCACGAAGCACTTGAAACTACCAAGATACATTCGGTTGCAGGCAAGCTGCCCAGCAATACATCACTGGTGTCCAAACGACCTTTCAGATCGCCCCATCATACGATATCGGATGCGGCCTTGGTGGGCGGTGGAGGGGTGCCACAGCCGGGCGAAATATCGCTGGCTCATAACGGAGTACTGTTTCTGGATGAGTTGCCGGAATTTAAACGCTCGGCACTGGAGGTGATGCGGCAGCCCATGGAAGAGCGCAGGGTTTCTATATCCCGTGCCAAAATGAGCATAGACTTTCCTGCTTCGTTTATGCTTATAGCATCTATGAACCCCTGCCCGTGCGGGTACTTCAACCATCCCGAAAAAGAATGCACCTGCAGTGCTGTAATGGTGCAGCGTTACCTGAATAAGATCAGTGGTCCGCTGCTGGATCGTATAGACCTGCATGTGGAAGTAACGCCTGTGCCGTTCACAGAATTATCATCTGAAAAGGTTTCTGAAAACAGTGATGCTGTGCGCGAGCGGGTAATGCTTGCGCGCGAGATACAGGCTAAAAGATTTGAAGGAAGTGAGGGTGTTTATTGCAATGCGCAAATGAGCAGTAAGCAACTGAAGGAGATATGCGTGATCAGCAGTATAGGCCAAAACCTGCTGAAGACTGCTATGGACAGGCTGAATTTATCTGCACGTGCCTATGACCGAATACTAAAAGTATCCCGCACCATAGCCGACCTATCGGCAAGTGAAGAGATACGACCCGAGCATCTTGCCGAGGCAATACAGTACAGGAGCTTGGACAGAGAGGGGTGGGGAGGATAGGTGAGTGCAGAGAAACAGAGCGGAGAGCGGGGGAAGTGCGATTTTATAAAATTCCTATCCGGAAGATTTTCGGACAATTGTACCTTCAATCCTGTATACTTTTATTTTTAAAATTGATGCTCTGTATATGACTATTGTAACGGAACAAATTGGGAGGCTATTTGAAATAAGAACCAGATTCGGGAAGGAAGAATGTGCCGCGAAAAAGACAATGCTGCAGAGCCTTTCACAACAGAACCGCTTCACTAAAAATCAGATAAAGGTATATTTTGATCTGCTGCTGTTTATAGTGGCATATCCTGAAGAAGGAGACACATTTAATCTTGCTGCTGCAGAATTGAAGCGGGTGTCTTTACTACTTTCTAAAAATATCAGATTAGCTGAAAGTCTCGCAGAATCGGGTATTCCCAACACCTGTGTTTCGGGCATGTTCAGTTTTGAAATGATAAAATGGATGCGGGTTCAATTCCCGAAAAATGTAAAGACCATTTCGATAGGTGCTGATGAAAGAAAAGCTATTTCCATTCTGACATGTCTGCTGGGTGAGGCACCAACCGAGATCTTGCAGGAGGGTTATATAAAATGGAAAACGTGGATCAAGGGGTTTGCAGTACACCTTAAAGAAGACATTCTGGACATACTGATAAAAGTGTTTGATCAGGCACCCATTTCATCCCGACTGAAAGAGGAGTTGTGGAACGACATGCAAATAGTGGTGTCAATAAGTTTAGACGATGAGACATTAACAAGGGGCAGTGTTGTTTCGTTTGCAGGCTCCACACACTACCATAAGGGAATCAACAAAGTACCTGATGTAACAAAGGTGCTTGATGATAAGCCTGTGGTTGTGGCACTGACCCATACGCAAAAAGAAAAACTTATTGCGTTATCCAGAATGACGCTAGTTTGTTACCAGCGGGAAACAGATCCGGTAACGTACACAAGCGTAGATTACTGCAGGTACTATTCTTTGGGCAATGGTCTTACTATTGCCCTCATGGGTTTGCGGCCAGACAGGAGACAACCCATTGATACCTACATAGGCTATATGGCTTTTAAAAATGGCATCCCTATAGCCTACGGCGGCGGGTGGATACTGTTCGACAGTTGCAGAATTGGAGTGAACGTTTTCCCATCGTTTCGGGGTGGAGAGTCGTCATTGATCTTTACACAGATACTGGGTGTGTACAGGCATGTGTTTTCAATAAACCGGTTTACAGTTGATCCGTATCAAATTGGAAAAAACAATAGCGATGGAATAAAGTCAGGCGCATTCTGGATGTACTACCGGATGGGCTTCAGACCCACGAATGCAACACTGCGAACAATTGCAGACAGAGAGTTCTCCCAAATCCAAAACATAAAGAACTACAGATCATCTGCAAAAACCCTAGCCGAACTGGCTAACTCGAAGCTTGAATTTATTATTGCTAAACAAGGTAGTGCAGCCTGCTTCGATGCCACTGATATGAGTATTCTGTATCAAAAACTTGTTAAAGAGCGTAGTTCAGGAAATCTCGCAGGCGCTAACAAGAAAAATCAATCAACTGTTCTTACAGTCAGGAATAAGATCGCAGAAAATTGGTACAGGATACTTTCCTTGCAAGATAATTGGAAGAACCATATTTCGGAAGAAAGTCTGGATCAGTTATTATCGCTGAAGGCTGAGGGTGATGAATATGCTTACATAAAACTGCTGCAAAAAAACAGTAAGTTGAAAACGTTTTTCACTAAGGCATTGAAAGAAATAGCTCAAGGATAGTACTGAGTTTGCAGTTTGGTATCAAGTTGCCTGATTCCTATTTTTTTATCAGCTCTCTGATCTCACTTTCGTTCCAACCAAGGTAGAAAGTGCCATTGCCAAAATCCCAAACCGGGCGTTTGATGAGCGATGTGTTGCCTAGCATCAGGGCTATAGCTTTGGTTTTGTTGCTGATGCTACTTTTTTCGTCGTCTGTTAGTGTGCGGAATGTGGTACCCTTTGTGTTGATCAGCTTATCAGTATCAAAGTGTTTTAACCAGAGGCTGAGCGTTTTCTTATCTATCCCCGACTCTTTATAATTATGAAAAACATACACAATCTTATTGGCGTCCAGCCATTTGATAGCCTTCTGCATGGTATCGCAGTTCTTTATTCCGTAGATGGTGATCATGGTGCAAAAGTAGGGTATTGCCTGAATTCATTAAATTCACTTTGCGGTTTTGCAAAGAGTAACGGTGTAAAGGTTTTACATTAATACAATCGATTAAAACTGCGGTGTTGTGGATTGGAAAACAAAGCGATTGCTATAGTTCTTTAATTCAATGTCTTACTTTTATTCCTGTCATTACGCAAACAATATTCACCGCTAATTATTATCCTAGTGAAAAAACTAACTTTTGTGATTTTCAACATTTTATTTTGTTTTAGCGCCCTCGGACAAAATAGTCAAGATGAAATATTACATCATATAGTTGCAGAGGGCTGGAAACTTTATATATCCGAAATGGCATCTTGGCACGGAACGGACATTTTTCTCGAAAAATACACGAACAAGGAGCATGTTGGCGGCTATTTCTCTTATGCAGATGGCGGCAATATGAAAAACATATTCTTTTCAAAAGGACTGGTGCCTAAGGTAATTTACTCAATTACATTTGACAGTACTTTCAATGTAAATTCCGCAAAAGTTGATACAATTGAACGAGATTTCAATAAGATTGAAGAAGATATGTTCGTAATTCGTTCAAGGGCATATTTAGCAATTGACGGAGATACTCTTTTCAAAAGCTATGAAAAATCAAATTTTAATTTAGTTCCGTTAATTTCAGGTGGCGAGAGAAAAGTGTACGTTTTAACCGCTCCCAAAGAAAATGGCGTTGTAATTTTTGGCAATGACTATTTGTTAACTTTCGATAATGCAAATAATTTAGTTAGTAAGAAAAGATTACACAAAAACATTATTAGTGCAAAATACGGTTATGAAGACGGAAAAGAAGCAGTAGGCGGTTTCCATACACATCTACCTGAAACAGGTGATTTCATTACTCCTACTGATGTCTGTACGATTATGCTGTATGAAAAATTAGCGAAATGGAAACAATACTGTGTGGTTTCAAAGGATTTTTTTTCCATTTGGAACTGCGAAACAGATAAACTATTGATGCTTACAACCAAAGAAGCAAAGGCGTTTTCTAGGCGACAGGGAAGGAAGAGAAAAAAGAATTAATTTATTGCTGCTGGTCCTAGTGTCTCCACCAGACCCAATATAAAAGCAGCGAAACACACGCGCACATTGCTCTAATTCTGCGGAGCCTGCTTGAGTCGAACTACACCCAATGACACGAATAAAAGAGGAGCGAAACACAAGCGCACTTCGCACTCGCACTTCGCTCTCATTTTTGTGGAGCCGGCGGGAGTCGAACCCGCGTCCAAACACATGCCCGATAAGCTTTCTACATGTTTATTTCCGCATTAATTGTCGGGAATTTGCCGGGGTGGAACTAACCAACATCTTCCTTATCTGCTATGATTTTCATCCGGCGCACACAGCGGGCACCAGCCTATCCGGTTATTTGTTGATTCGGCGGCGGGGACGGCAACTGGCAGCCTTCCCGGCGGCTATAAAGGGTGTCTAATCTCTGATTAGGCAGCCATGGCGTAAGAATATTCGCCTTATAGATTTTGAGTATTCAGATTAACGTGCTAATTATCCAACGCACGACATGCTTGCACCTACCCTGCTCTATGCTGTCGAAACCAGTCGGCCCCGGTTCCTGGGATTGATACCATACAAATTTACGAAATAAACCGCTCAAAATAATGTTAATCATTTTGTATCCTTGCCTGATAATAGCTCCCTTATATGAAAAAACTAGCTTTATCCCTTCTTTGTACCATTAGCCTGCATACCACTTTTGCCCAGGCCGATAAGGACGTTACTGCCATTCGCAAAATGCTGTTTATGCAGGTGGCTGAATGGAACAAGGGCAATATTGAAGGTTATATGCACGGCTATTGGGAAAGCGACAGCCTGCTGTTCATAGGCTCAAAAGGACCTCGGTACGGGTACTCCACCACGCTAAAGCGCTACAAAGAAGCCTACCCCGACGCGGACCACATGGGCAAACTGAAAACTACAATAGTGAGTATGGACCGCCTTTCGGCCGAGTATTATTTCATTGTGGGCAAGTGGGCGCTCGAGCGCAAAGAAGGCGATGTAGATGGCAGTTTTACCTTACTGCTCCGCAAAATAAAAGGTACGTGGGTGATCATTTGCGATCACAGCAGCTGATAACTACAGATTTCTCAGGCTATTTTGAATTACTGACAATTTTTATATTTTTGACTTATACAAAAATATAACTACATGAAGAAACTGTTCAAAATACTCGGATATTTAGTGTTGGTTATTGTGATAGCCGTTGCCGGACTGATCACTTACGTGAAAGTTGCCCTCCCCAACGTAGGCGCAGCACCTGATCTCAAAATAGAAAAGACTCCTGCACGTATTTAGCGCGGTAAATATCTCGCCAACAACGTATCTCTTTGTATCAACTGCCACTCAGAGCGGGATTGGACTAAATTCGCAGGCCCGGTAGTAGATGGTAGTTTTGGTAGAGGAGGTGAGAAATTTGATCAGAAAGTAGGTATGCCTGGTGTGTATTACTCAAAAAATATTACTCCGGCTGGCATCAGCAGATACACTGACGGCGAGCTGTTCAGGGTAATTACCACCGGTGTTACAAAAGAAGGTACGGCGCTCTTCCCGTTAATGCCCTATTCACACTATGGGCAAATGGATCCGGAAGATGTTTACAGCATCATAGCCTATATCAGGTCACTGCCTTCTATCGAAAACAAAATTGAAGAATCGTCTTCCGATTTTCCAATGAACATCATCATCAACTCAATTCCCAAACCAGCCACCCCCGGAAAACTTCCCAGCCCAACCAACGTTAAAGATTATGGAGCCTATATGGTTAACGCTGCAGGTTGTATTGAATGCCATACAAAAGACAAACATGGTCAGATTATACCGGAGCTTGCTTTCATCGGAGGCAGAGAGTTTCTGATGCCCGATGGTTCTACTTTACGCTCTACAAATATTACTCCAGATAAACTGACCGGAATAGGCAACTGGTCGCTGGATGCATTTGTAAACCGATTCAAATCTTTTGCCGATTCCAGCTACAAGTCGCCCAACATACCGCAGGGTGCATACAATTCGCTTATGCCATGGACATCTTACTGCAATATGACCAGAGAAGACCTCACTGCCATTTACAATTATTTGCAATCACTACCTCCCATGCAAAATACTGTGGTTAAGTTCACGCCTGCCGGCATGGCAAAAAAGTAAGTTGGTTTGAAGATCTTTCGGACGGTTAGTACTCTACAAATGTCATTGGATATTTGTGTGAGATCCCTACTGTGAAACAGTAAAAGTTAGTTCTCAGCGATGGTCCGTGTGTTGTTAGGTTCGTAGGGATAATGGCATATTCACCTGATACAACGATATTCCAGTATCTAAGCGTGGGTATGCGCCATGATGCACCCAGTGTGTACCTGGAAATAAGCACCGGCAAATTATGCGAGGTATAAACAGCCGTAGTATCATGACCTATACTGATGGGTGGCGCTGCTGCATAGGTGCCGTATGTATTGGCCAGTTGGTAGCCTTCGGCCAGTAGTCCCACCCCGAATGTTGCATGAAGATGGAAATACTTACGATACCCGATACCGAAGTCCACCTTCGGAGAGAATATTACATAAGAACTCTGGTTACGGATACTGATAATATCACCATCAGTGAGGCTTGCTGCAGTACGATTATAGTTGTAACGAAATGAATACTGCTGATACGATACTGCACCACCTACATAAAAACTACGGGTCAGCTTACCAAGTACGTATCCGGTAAACACTGGCGTGGTGTAGCTTTTGCCTGCGGTAGCCCTACCAAACCCACCTTCAAATCCATACATACCCTGCGAAAATGCCTGCATTGATATCAGCGCAGCTACGGCAACAAGGGCAGCTATTTTCATCAGAAGAAAATTTTCAACTCAAAACAACTTTGGATACCCCCGTAATATTAATACCTTGAGAGGTTCCACCTGTTTCTGCCTGAAACCGGCGGCACAGAATTGTCGGCACGCGATGTGTGCGTGATACCAATAAACAGAGAAATATAAAAAGGATTCAACTTACCCGCCGGGCTATATTCTGTGCGCGACTTGTCGTGCACATCGGTGGTCTTGGTAAGACTGGAAGGTATAAACCCAAAATCTTCAGTAAAGCTCAAGCACCATTTTTTGCCCATACGCAGATGCTCCGAAAGTCCGGCACCTACACGTAATACCATTGAATTGATATTGGGAGATGTGTCTAATGTGCTGTCATAAGCCGCTACAAAGGTACCGGGATTTTTATCCCACTTGCGCATGGTCTCTTTACCGCTCATCTTAAATCCGGCTCCGAAAGTGATGTAACCATCTACGATATTCTTCTGCCCTAAAAAAACTGCGAATTTTGGAGCTACGAATATATAGCTGGTTTTATTCAAGATCGTTACCCCGGCATTGCCGTTTCCGTCTTTGCCAGAGTATTGCTCGTTGTCGTACTTTATTCCATAACTCTGAAAGAAAAGATCAGCTCCAATAGCAGAGCGGCCTTTTCCTTGTTTCAGAAAAGTAACGCCCGCGGCAGTGCCTAAATCATAATTATAATTGAGGCTGGTACCTGCGCCGCCAAAAAAACCAAAGAGCGTATTTTGAGCATGGCCTGCGAAAGTAAATAATGGCAACATTGCCGCAAGGATGAGTCGTTTCATATCCGAAAATTAAACAAATTTTTTGTTTTCAATAGCATATTTACGCAATAAACTGCTAGCCCTGTATCTATCCTCGTGATAATTATCGTACAAGCCATCCAGTTTTTCAAGACATTTTTGGGCGCTCCATTCGTCGCACCACTTCAACAGACCCTTTGGATAGTTCACCCCTTTGGTCATAGCTGTTTCAAGATCGGCTGCTGTAGCTACATTCAGGTGCAGAGCATCCACAGCCTCATTAATAAGCATCACAACTATACGTTCACATATTTCTTTGCCCAACTCAGCATCCTTTACCGGAGTCGGTGTTTCTGCCCCCTCATTGTAATTGTAGAATCCCCTGCCGCTCTTTTTTCCCAGCCAGCCAGCTTCCAGCAGGCGTTTCTGTGAAAACGAAGGCTTGTACCTGGGGTCGTAAAAAAATGATTGAAAAACGGTTTCCGTAACCACATAATTCACATCGTGGCCAATGTAGTCCATCAGTGCAAATGGTCCCATTTTAAAACCACCTATTTCGGTCATGGCCCAGTCTATAGTTGCTTTATCCGCAATTCCCTCTTCCATGATACGTATCGCCTCTCCATAAAAAGGCCGCGCAACCCTGTTCACAATAAATCCCGGGGTATCTTTTGCTATAACAGGTGTTTTGCCCCATTTCAACATCAGCTCCCTTGCCGCAGGTATCATATCCGGATTGGTTTGTATTGCTGGTATCACTTCCACCAACGCCATTAAAGGTGCCGGGTTGAAGAAATGCAGACCCATAACCCTTGATGGGTTTTTGCAAGCAGCCGCTATTGATGTGATGGATAGCGAAGAAGTATTGCTGGCAAGTATACACTCTGGGCTCACCACGATCTCTACTTCATTAAACACTGATTTCTTAACCTCCAGTTTTTCAATAATGGCTTCAATGATCAGACCACAATGCGAGAATTCTACGATGTTATCAGCAAATGAAATTCTGCCCAGCACTTCTTCGGCAGATGTTATCTTACTTTTTTCCTGCAGTTTCAGAAGTGTGGCGGAGAGGTTTTTCTTTGCCCTGTCCAGTGCCTGGTCATTGGTATCGTATAGTACCACTTTATGCCCTGCCACAGCGGCTACCTGTGCAATACCTGCACCCATAGCCCCTGAACCTATCACCCCTACCATTGTACTTTTATCCATAAATAATATACGCTTTAATTATTGTGATCACGGCTGCATCAACTTCAGTTCATCTTCTTTAAAGACAAAATGCTGAAGTCAGTTTTTTCTGCTACTATGGTATTACTCAGGTGCCCCAGGCCTTCAATTTCCATCTCTACTACATCACCATCTTGCAGCCATTGTTCTTTGTAGTTGGGGTCGTTGAGTTTGCCTGTACCGTTCAGTTCCAGAAAACAACCAGTACCCACGGTGCCACTGCCTATTACGTCGCCGGGCAGTATATCTACGCCATAGGCGCAGCGTTCTATTATCTCTGCAAAAGTCCAGTCCATATCTCCTACATTGCCCTCGCTCACCTGTATACCGTTTACCTTGCAGGTCATTTTCAGGTTGTAGTTGTTGCCGGTATGGTTGGGCTTAGCCGGTATTTTGTATGGCTCCAGTTCATCGGGTGTTACCAGCCATGGGCCTATAACCGTACTGAAGTCCTTTCCCTTTGCAGGCCCCAGATTCAGCAGCATCTCTTCCATCTGTAGGGTACGCGCACTCATATCGTTCATGATCATGTAACCGCCAATATAGTTATCAGCTTCAGAGGCCTTTATATTCCTGCCTTTCTTACAAATTACAATTGCCGCCTCCAGTTCAAAATCAAGTTTTTTAAAATGATCAGGCATACATGGTATCGGTCCGGGACCCTGTATGGCATTGTGGTTGGTAAAATAAAAAATCGGATACTGGTCAAACTCGGCAATCATATCCACTTTACGGTTTCTACGTGCCGCTGCCACATGCTGACGAAACGCATAACCATCCCTGCAGGATGTAGGATTAGGAACGGGGGCCATAATAGATGCCCCCGAATACGCTTTTCCCTGAGCCAGATTTTTGCCACTTTTTATGTCGTCATTTGTTTTCTTCATGGCATCAATGCTTGCTTCCCAGTTTTGAAGCAGTTGGGTCATTGTTGCGGGTAACTGGTTGTTGGCTTCGGTAGTGTTATACAACATACCATCTATAAAGAAGGCTAACTGAGGATAGCCGTTATTGGAATAAGTAACTAATTTCATTTTGAAATCGATTTAGGCAGCAAAATTAATTGATATTAGCCGTTAATGAAATCTTTCTTTCCGCTGGTCGATTAATCTGCAATTGAGTAATATTGCACTTTGAAACTGGAAGTCTATGGTCGGTTACGAACAGATATTTGAGAGAAACAGGAAATGGGTAGCGGATAAGCTTGCAAAGGATGCTGATTTCTTTGAAAAACTGGCCGCTGATCAGACCCCTGACTATCTGTATATTGGCTGCTCAGACAGCCGGGTACCAGCAAATGAGATCATGGGACTTGAGCCGGGCGATGTTTTTGTACACCGGAATGTAGCCAACCTCGTCAATAATACGGATTTGAATGTAATGGCTGTGATCAATTTTGCGGTGAAGCACCTGCACGTAAAACATATCATTGTTTGTGGTCATTATAATTGCGGTGGTGTAAAAGCAGCCATGCAGCCTAAAGATATGGGTATACTTAACCCATGGTTGCGCTCTATAAGGGATGTATACCGCATGCACGCAGCAGAACTTGATGCCATTACCGACGAACAAAAACGATACAACAGGCTGGTGGAGCTAAATGTTATTGAGCAGGCCACAAATGTTATTAAAACCGCCAACGTTCAGAAATCTTACCAGAAAAACAACTACCCGATTGTACATGGCTGGGTGTTCGACCTACATTCAGGTATACTAATAGATCTTGACATTAACTTCAAAGCCATATTGAAGGACATTCAGAAAATTTATGACCTGACTGGCATAGAATCTGAATATAATGAGGATGGTGAGTAGGGTTAATGCTTATGAGTATAGTCCCGCAGGTAGGAGCACGAAGTGAATGCTGATGTATATAGTTCCGTGCCCTTATATTCACTATAGAGTTTTGCCAGGTAAGGATTTTTTAATGCATTCTTATAGTACGTTTTATCATCGTATAGTTCGTAGCTATTCTTTTTGCCGGTAACAAGGCAGTTTTTTTGCCAGCATTTCGCCGCCATGAAAAGGCAGCGTGCTTTCACCTCGGCATCCTTGCTGTTGTTAAATGCTGCGAGATAGTATTTGAGGGCTTTTGTAAGACCGTAGTATTCCTTTTTGTAGTCAGGCATTTTGTTTCTTTCGGCCGATGCGAAGTAGGCATTGTCGTCGCAGGTGCTGCGGTAATAATCAAATGCATGGTGTGCCCTGCCGTAGTAACTCATGTTATACAGCCCGTTGGCATACTTGTAAGCAAGGCGGCTGTTTTTAGGGTCTTTGTCCAGCGCTGTTTCCAACTCCAGCATTTTCTGTGCAAACTGAAGTTTGTTATATGTTTTGGCGGAGTCTGATGCGTTCCAATCCTGGCTGTCTTGCAGGTGGTTGATGAGTACATCGGGCAAAACAGTTTTTGACAGTGTGCCTTGTGGCAGACCATTAAGTACGGCTACGGCTTTCCCGAATTTCATCTCGCGTATATACTTTGTTCCCTCCAGTTCTCTAAGTACAGATGCCGGATATGGTGTTTTGTAAGTCAGCCATTTTTCGAAATCGGTCTTGTCGTTCCTTTTTACAAAGTCCTGCAGCTCGTGCAGTTGGTATAGGCTCATGTTCTCGAGCAGACCACCGACATTATCGGTAAAATCTTCGGACACATAGAAGGCTCCTTTGCTGTCTTTATTGGCGCGGGCCAGGCAGTACACCGCTTTTGTGGTGTCTTTCTGCGCCATATATTTATCGGTGAGGATGGTGGAGAGGAGGTCACGGTAGACTTTGGAGAAACGCATACTCTTACCTTCGCGCCGTTCCACCCACTTGAGACAGGGCAGCAGTTCTGCCTCTGTTTCGGTGGTTATCCTGTCGGATCTGTGCACTACACATAGTATGTTGATTACGTCGTGTACATCGTGCTCGTGCGGGTTCATTTTCTCTTTAGCTGCGAGGTCAAGGTATTGCTTGCTGTCGGCAAACTTATCCTCCAGAAAACTGATGTATGATGATGCCAGCAGCCAGAAAGCTTTGTCGGCGGTTTTTGTATCTGCTGCTATTTTAACGGCAAACCGGTTAAGTCCATCCAGGTAGGTATGGTATTTGTCTTTCTCCTGCTCCCAAGTCTTTTTGTCCTCCTCTGTGCTGCGGTAATAAAAGGAATATATGGCCGACCAGTTTCCGTGGTTGCGCTCCATTTCTTCGCGTTTCTGTAAGTACCGCTGCTCTGCTTTATTGATCTCGCGGGTCATAACAACGCCCAATCCTTTTACATTGGGATCGAGGGTGTAGGCTATCTGCATCACACCCAGTCCTTCAAAGGTTTCATTACTTTTTTCGAACAGACCGTCCATCACCATCAGCACTGCTTTCTCATGGTTATTTTTACACAGTGCCTGCACATCGGCTATCTTAATGCTGTCTGTGGCCCACAGGAAACTGAGGAAAGAATTCCGTTTCATATCGTCGCTGAGGTCGAAAGCGCGACTGTAGAGATAGGCTGCCTGTTTCTTCTTGTGTGTATGATAAAGCGCACCGGCCTTCAGACCCAAACACTTAGGATACATTAGGTTCTTTGCCGTTTTGCTGCCAATCATCTTATCGTAGAGCTTCAGGGTGGTCTGGTAGTTGCCGCTATACATAGCCAGGCGAAGCACCTGGTAAGCGTACCTCCACTTCAGAAAATCGTTTTTGGTCTTTAGAAAGGCCATACCGCCTTCTTCGATCAACGGCCAAAGCTGATTTGTTGGTTTCTCAGGTGTTTTATATGTGTTGGCTGTATTGTCCCAAAAGCTTTCCAGATTTGCATTCAGCGGTTCGCATTTTTTAGCAAACAGCAGGTACTCAAGCAGCTCTCTGTTTTTATCCAGTACCAGGAATTTGCTGAAAGAATTGCCGCTCACTTTAGCCGGTATGTTTGGCGTTTTTTGGAACAAAGCCCTTACATCTTTCTCTGAAAATTTATTCATGAAAGAGTCTATGTCTGCGCGTTTGGCAGCTTTCTTGCTGTATGTATGCCATTCCTCTATATTACCATCGTGCAGGTCATCATCTTCGGGTAGTTCATCATAGTACCAGGCATCGTAGAGCGAGGTATAGTCGGTATAGTGAAATGGTTTGTACTCGGGCTCGGCCGTAATATTGTTCTGGAAAAAGCTGACGTACATATCAAAAGGTGAACCTATGTCGGCACAGGCAATGACCAATTTGATACCAATGGCGAAAAAGGCAATACTAATGAAGGCTATTATAGATAGTTTCAATTTCATTGCTGGAATATTTTTTTAAAGTTATACTATCGCACGCAAACAGGATAACATTGACATCGGTGTTATTGATTTGTTGTGAAGAATATTTTGCGGTGGCCAAGATGTCGTTGTATGAAGGGGCTTCGAGCCTTACGATGTCATTTGCTCTGAGCTTATAGCCATGCCATGTTGTATCCTGCAGGCATGCGTACAGGTTATTCTCCTTCTGCCTGAATAAACAACTCTCTTTTACCTCGGAGGTGGTCACATCGTGCAATATGCCCCTGAACTGCTGATCCCGAAACAGCACACACCATTCAAAAAGAGGGAAAGCAATATCTGCTGGTATCGGGTAGTGACGAAGGTATTTCAAATAATCTTCGGCATCAGCAGGATCAAGTATAGAATTACGCGCACCAGGTGTTTTGAGGTTGCCCATGCCGTATACCATTAAGAGGCCCCTGTCGGCAGGTGGAATACCATTATATTTCTGGTACTTCACCTGGTTCATCCGTATCGTGCAGGAAAGGGTTTTGTTTTTCATAAACGGCTGCTCACGGAGGACCTTTAGAAGTGTGAAATATTTGTTTTTTGTGCCGGCTGTCCAGTCGCAGTCGATCTGCAATTCGTGTGGCACAATACCAGCCTGGCTGCAGAGCTGGCCTGCGCTTCCGCAGATATTTTGCGCCAGTGTAAGTACTGAGGTATCATTTAATGCAATGAGCGCTTTCTGTGTAATGAATATTACAGGTACGTACTCAAATCCGGTATCGGTACCCTGTATGCGCACCGGTGCAATGGGAATTGAATGTTTCAGATTTTCGTCGAAGTCTACATCAAACAGGCGAAGATATATTTTGCGAACCTGCAACTGCCGGAGGGTATTTAATTCATAATTGGTTGGCCTGTACACGGTCTTCCAATAGTAGAATGACCGTGTAACGGTATGCTGCTTCCGGGGCTTGCATGAAGTAACGCAACAAATAATGCCGAAAATTAAACAGCAGATCCGGGAAGGGATGACCATAATGTAAAATTACGGCACGATCACTTTCTGGGCTCCTTGTTTTATAGTAAATTTTATTTCTGATGCGCAGTGATGTGCATCTCCATCAGTCTGCATCAGGTTTAGAGAAGGATGCGAGATGCTGATCTCCTTTCCTCTCATATGTGTAACATAGCGGCTGCTCATAATTTTACCGGTCATAGCCAGAAAAGAAATAACGCCACCCAGTATTTTTGGAAATTTCCTTACAATGATCAGGTCAAGATAGCCATCTGTAAAACTGGCCATGGGCGCGATCTGAAAATTGTAACCAAACTGCTGTCCGTTGGCCACATTGACCATAAAAGCTTTTTGGGTCATCTCCTTGCCATCGATCGTAATTTTCCAGTCCCATGTTTTATACATCCACAGGTGTTTAGTTACCAGCCAGCTATATACCATCAAACCCCTTCTTTCACTTTTGGCAAACTTTTTAGAGATCAGCGCATCGAAAGCCACACCTGCATTACTTATGAACGCCTGACCGTTAGCATAGGCCACGTCCATATTCGTGAAATTCCCCTGATTGATGATCTTGATGGCAGCATTGGTATCAATAGGTATTTTCATTGTACGGGCCATACCGTTACCCGACCCCTTTGGAATGATACCCAAAATTGCTCCTGTGCCGAGCAATCCCTGTACTACATCATTCACAGAACCATCACCGCCTACGGCCACAACGGCATATGCACCTTTCCCCGCTGCTTCTCTGGCAAGCACAGTACCATGTTTCGCATATTCCGTAAACATGATCTCATGTGTAAAGGTTTCCTGATCCAAATGCGTATTTATTCCTTCCTGGATTTCTTTCTGCCGCTCTACACCCGATTTAGGGTTCACGATAAACACAACGTGCTTTTTATTCATAGTACTTGTGCTTTAAGGCTGAGGTCCATACTCACCGCATGGTGAATGATAGCGCCAACTGAAATGAAATCAACTCCCGTTTGCGCATAGGCAACTATATTATCCAGATTGATGCCCCCCGATGCCTCTGTTTCATATCTTCCTTCTATTAGTTTAACTGCCTCTGCCAGTTGCTCAGGCGTGTAGTTGTCGAGCATAATGCGATGCACATTCCCCACAGCCAGCACCCTTTTCACATCGTCCAGCGACCGGGTTTCTACTTCTATTTTCAGATCCAGATCGTTTGCTTTCAGGTAATTGTTGGTATGCTCAATTGCCTTTTCAATGCCTCCACAAAAATCAATATGATTGTCTTTCAGCATCACCATATCATACAGACCCATCCTGTGGTTCACCCCTCCGCCTATGGCTACCGCTTCTTTTTCAAATTTGCGGAACAATGGCGTGGTCTTGCGGGTATCCAGTATTTTAGCCGGATATTCCTTTATCTTTTCAGTATATACATTTGTGATCGTTGCAATACCGCTCATTCGCTGCATGCAGTTAAGCGCAAGTCGCTCAGCTTTGAGTATGGTATGTACAGTGGCCTGCACTTCAAAAGCGATCTCACCATTCTTCGCCTGATCACCATCCTTTTTAAAAAAAGAAATTTGCGCATCCGGTTCCAGAAACAAAAATATTTCCTTCGCAAGATCCAGTCCGGCAATTATGCCGTCTTCTTTTACTTTAAGAACAGCTTTGCCCTTGGCTCTAGCTGGTATACTGGCAAGAGTTGAATAGTCTCCTTTACCTACATCTTCCCCTAACGCTGCGGCTATGAATTCCTGGGTTGTCAATATCATTTAGTTAAATAGCGGGCAAAATTACGAAAAATGCATTAGCCGTATGTTAAATATTACAGCCCTAAAAAGCCTGAATTCAGGTTCATCCGGATGATGAACTTTCAAATTTCAATGGAACATAATAGCATACAAAGTCATTAGTTTGTTGCAAAACTTTGCCTGCAAGTCCCTGTTTACCTACCAATCTATACCGGTTACCGAAAACCACTTATCTCTGGTCAGAGACTCCGGTAATTTTGTCGAAAATACATTTATGAAAAAGAAATGGTTCAAAATAGGTGCAGCAGTAATCGCATTAGGCACGCTTTGCGTGTTATTCTTTAGCGGCACGGTTATGCTGTTATGGAACAACATTCTACAGCCGGTACTACATGTAAATGCAATTTCTCTTTGGCAGGCTGCGGGTATTTTGCTCTTGGCAAGAATATTGTTTGGCGGTAAAGGACGGCACCGTATGTACAAAGGTCACTGTAACAAAAGGCTCTATGTGCACTGCGAAAAAGTGCAGCAGGCATAAAGAAAGAGGTTGGTTCTTAATTCAGAACCAACCAATAGTTTTTATAGCAGTAGTAATAAGGGATAAAATCATAAAAATATAGGGGCTGCCGGACAAGTACCCGTTAGGTGGTTTTATGTTTTGTAGTCATAAAGACGCTTTCCTAATAAAATAGGTTGGGTAGTAAACCGGCAAAAATTATCAATGCTGATAAGTAAGGCCGAATTGTTTCCAGGTTTTTGTACGATTGTACAAATGCTGGTTGGGATCATTTTTATTTGTTGTTGTGGGTCCGGGATTACGCATCCGGCTATTGTTGCCGGCCATCCCGGGCGCATTGGTCATAGAGCCGTTGTTGTCACCGGCACTTTTGGTCGAAGCACTCTTGAAACCGTTTACTGCAAAACAAACACTGATTGGCTTGCCGGCATCAGACGCACTGAGAGAGTCCTTGCCAAAAATCAACTTGAACGGGATCACTGCCTCCCACACTAGTTCTTTGTATTCATCTATCCGGGCTTTTACTTTTATGCCACAGGGCAGTACCTGATGCACCATAAAACCACCGGCACATTCCGGAAAACCCTCCAGCGAAAACTGGTTGGCCCCCTGCACAAGGCTATTGAGCTTTTGCTCCGATTGCTTTTTAGCCAATGAAGTCTTCTGGCCGTCATTCCTTACCATGTCCAGTGGTTCATTTTCATTGGCCAGAGGGTAGTTGATATCAAACTGAGGTGTTTTTTTACCGGTGGTGTCAATAGAAACGGTAAGGCCTCTCTTCAGGATCTTCACCTGGGTCATTTCATCGCCGGTTTCCATGGTTATGTAAAGATTCCGGGCATCATTAGCTGTAGCATACGCCACCATAGTTTGTGCGTCATAATTCGGATATGGCGATGGCCAGTCCTTGTTATCACCGTCAATAACAATTGGTGTTGCCTGCCAGTTGCCGGGTAGCGAAGCTGTCTTGCCTGAGTGCTTGGTGCTACTGCAGGAAAAGAGCATCACGCATACTACCAGAAAGGAGAATTTATTTTGCATATGGGAATTAATATTCCATTTGTTTCAAACTAGTATGCCTAAATGTAATTTTCAAGAAATTACTTCACCCCTTTTTCTTTCAATACCGGTGTCACAAAATCTGCCAGTTCTTTTATATAGGCTGGAGAAAAATCAAACTTAATTCCTGCTGTGGTATATAATTCCTTAAGCGTCTTTGTATAGCCGAGGCTAAGTGCGTTCATATAATTTTCAAGTGCCTGCTCTTTGTTCAGCCGGTATTGGCGCCACATTGCCAGGGCACCCAGTTGTGCTATCCCGTATTCAATGTAATAAAAAGGAACTTCAAACAAATGCAGTTGCTTTTGCCAGAAGCTGGCACGGTATTCGTCCAATCCGCTCCAATCAGTAATGCCGGTGGAATATTCACTAAGAATAGCAAGCCATGCTGCTTCTCTCTCTGCCACAGAATGCCCCGGGTGAGTATATATCCAGTGTTGGTACTTATCAATTGTTGCAATCCAGGGCAACACGGTGATCACCCGCTCCATCTCTTCCAGCTGAGCCCGCTCCAGTTCTTTCTTGTCGTTGAAGAAAACATCCCAGTGCTCCATGGAGAACAGTTCCATACTCATGCTCGCCAGTTCCGCAATTTCCATCGGGTATTCTTTGAAGGCCGAAAGCTCCAGTGGGTGAGATAAAAATGAATGAACAGCGTGCCCACCCTCGTGCATCATAGTTATGACATCGCCCATGGTACCAGCGGCATTCATGAAAATGAAGGGAACACCTGTTTCTGCTAGTGGGCAATTATAACCACCGGGTGCTTTACCTTTCCTACTATCCAGATCCAGGCGATTCATTTGCTGCATGGTTTCAAGGCATCCGCTGAAAAAAGGCTGTAGGCGGCTGAACACTTCCATTGCTTTTGCATTGAGTTCTTTACCATCGGTAAACGGATGCAGCGGCTCAGTACCCACAGGTTCTGCTTCGCTATCCCACGGACGCATTGTTGTTACGCCCAGCTTCTGCTGCTTATGCTTCATCAGCATTGCCTGTAGCGGCAATATATGCTCACGCACCGCTTCATGAAATGCAAAACAATCAGCTATTGTATAGTCAAATCGACCCAGCTCACGGAACTTATAATCGCGGTAGTTTTCAAAACCTGCATTAACGGCTACCTGCTGGCGCAGTGCCAGCAACTTATCAAACAGCTCATTGAGTTTGTCTTTGTCTTGTAAGCGGCGGGCAGCCATTTTACTGAAAACGGTTTCACGCAGACTTCTATCGGGGCTATGCAGAAACTTAACAGCCTGCTGCATGGTGTATTCCTTCCCGTCCATTTCTACTGACATCGCTCCTGATATCGCACCATATTGCTGAGCCAGCACACTCATTTCTGCTTGCAGCGGTACGTTCTCTTCTCTGTAAAGCTTTGCAGCATTGTCTACCGAACGCAGGTAAGGAAAAAATAAATTGTTGTCTAACTCTTTAGTAAACGGACATGCCAGCAATTTTTTGTTCAGCTCAAAACCATAGGGCTTCATCTTCGGCTCTATTTCCATACAGAAATAAATGAACGCTTCTTCTAATTCTCTGTTAGTAGTATCGCAGGTCATTTTAATCTGTCTCCAGCAGGCATCTTCGCTGATCACTGCTTCCAGTTCACTGATATTATCGAGCCATACCATTAACTGCTCTTTATTTTCAAGGGCTCTGTTTTTAAGTTCGTCGAAATAAGGTTGTATGCTTTCCCAATTCGAAATTTTAAAATCAGCTGGTAAAAATTTTCTTTCTTTCTGTACTAAAGGAACAAATGCTCTGCTCATAATTTGTGTTTCGTTGTGCAAAATACGCCTGTAATGTAATCTGTAAACAATTTAGATTCTTATTTTAACTATTTATGTATTGCCTAAATAATAATGTAACAGAATGGCAGGGTTGAATTAAGAATTAATATTTATATAATCTGGTCGATGGCGATCTTTTTAAATCAAATATGAAAAATATAATAACGCAATAAATTGATTTACAGACAAGTTAATAGATAAAATATTAATTGCTGTTATATCTATAAAAGTGATGGAACAGAATAGGAAAACGATTTTTTTCCTATCGCTGCAGGTACTACATTTGTATCAAGTTGTGAATTTAATGGGTTAGTAAGTAAGAGCTGCAGGATTTCCATCCAGCGGCTCTTTTCTTTTTTAGGATAGTTCACTTCGTCAATTACGTTACTCTTTGCACAGCATTTATTTTTTTGAAACAACACTTTCGTAAAACCTTGCTGCGCAAAAAATTTTCTTTCGCACATTGCCTTTAACTTAGAGTAAAATTATTTTCAAAAATTAAAACGGTAGTTCCTCTCAGAGGAAGTGGGTATGGCAAAAACAAAAACAGCATTCTTCTGTCAGCAATGCGGATATGAGACACCGAAATGGACAGGCAAGTGTCCATCATGCGGCGCATGGAATTCTTTTGTAGAAGAAGTAGTGCAGCGTGATGATAAATCTAAACCCGAAGCCATGACCTGGGATGATGGAAATGGTAAGGAACAACGTAAAGCACATAAGCTGGATGAAGTAGTACAAACCAGTGAAGCAAGAATGCAATCGCCGGACAGTGAACTTAACCGCGTGCTGGGCGGTGGACTGGTACCGGGATCTGTGGTACTGGTAGCCGGCGACCCAGGTATTGGTAAGAGTACATTGTTTCTTCAATGTGCGCTGCTATGGAAGAGCATTACTACCCTTTATGTATCTGGCGAGGAAAGTGCACAACAAATAAAACTGAGGGCAGACCGCATAGGAATAAAAAATAATAATCTATACCTGCTCACTGCTACAGATACCGGTACGATATTCCAGGAGATAAAAAAACTTCGGCCCAACTTACTGATCATAGATTCTATACAGACACTTGAGTCGCCATATGTAGAATCGGCGGCCGGCAGTGTTTCGCAGGTTCGGGAGTGTGCCGCTGAGTTGCAGAAGTTTGCTAAGACGAGTGGTATACCTGTATGTATCATCGGTCACATAACAAAAGAAGGATCTATAGCCGGACCAAAGGTATTGGAGCATATGGTAGATACGGTGCTGCAATTTGAAGGTGACCGGCATTATGCGTACAGAATTCTAAGGACGCTGAAGAACCGTTTCGGCTCCACGTCTGAATTGGGTATCTACGAAATGGTAACAGGAGGGATGCGCCCGGTAAGCAACCCATCTGAGTTATTGATGTCTCAGCACGATGAGCCACTGAGTGGTATTGCTATTGCCGCTACTATGGAAGCATCGCGACCGCTGATGATCGAAGTACAGGCACTCGTAACCACAGCAGTTTATGGCACCCCCCAGCGTACAGTTAGTGGGCTCGACCTGCGCCGGCTTCAACTTTTGCTGGCGGTACTGGAAAAAAGAGGTGGGTTCCATTTTGGGGCAAAGGATGTATTTGTGAATATTGCCGGAGGCATAAAGGTGGAAGACCCGTCAATAGAACTGGCATTGGTTTGCTCTCTGCTCTCCTCATACGAAGACAAAGCACTTCCTTCCAATATCTGCCTGGTTGGTGAGATTGGGCTGAGCGGTGAGATTCGCGCCGTGAATCGTATAGACCAACGCATAGCCGAAGCCGATAAACTGGGCATGGATGTGATCTTCATCCCCAAGGCAAATGCAAAGGGACTGGATAAAAAGAATTATAAGATTGAAGTGAAAACCGTGAACAAAGTGGAGGATGTGTATAAAATGTTGTTCTGACCGAGCCTCACTTTTCCTTTAGAAAATCATAGTGAGCCCTGCTGTATTCAGGCAAATTGACCCGTTCACGCAAATTTTTAAATGTTTTATACGGTCCGTCGCTGATAAAAGTATTGATGACCCAGGCTGGCACCGATCCTGCCGGATCGAATTGTATCGAGTATTCTATTTTCACAGTTCCATCGCCCTGAGAAGTTATTACCCAGTGCGATATCGAAAAAACGACCCGTACCTTTTTTGCCATCTCTGGCAGCATTCCGGGTTCGCAATGCGAATCTATAACAAGAATCCCGGGGGACGGCTGCGACATTTTGAAATTGACAACAAAGTCCCTGTTACTTGCAGGCCACGGTGCGCTTACTTCTGAGTAATAAACGAATTCCATTGGACCCATACGTTTTAGTATACTGGCCTCTTTTATATTGTACACCCATTGCGGATGCCTGCCAACATCAGAAAGCAAAGCTGCTACCTGCGACAGATTCGCTTTGATCGTCATTTCGGCTTTCACCATCCTGAAATCAGAACCCTGAACTGGTGCCGAAAAAACCTTGATACCATCTTTGTCTTTTTTCAATACCCATTCCGGCTCTGCATAGGCAGAGATGCTGCAAATAAGCATTAAAAAGAAAAGGAATATCCGTTTATCCGGCATAGTTGCTGTCAATTGTGATCAAATATATAGCCTACCATCTCAATTTTCAAAACAATGTGTTCTTTTACCGCACAAAAAAACGTCCCTGCGTGAGGGACGTTAGGCTGTGAATTTGTAATATTTTTAAGATGCTTGTTTCAATTCACCATGTTCACTGACCAATACATTACCCTGTGCATCTTCCGGAATTGCTTCCTGTGCACTGGTTGGCATCACGATCTGGATATCAGTAATATCCTTCAGTTGTGGTAACTGTGATGGTGAATTAATACCCAGATAGTCCATGAAATTCTTCGAAGTATTATAGATAAGCGGCTTACCTACCATGTCTTCGTTACGACCAGCAATTACAATCAGTTCTTTTTCCAGCAATTTCTGTATGCTGTAATCTGCACTCACACCCCTGATATATTCGATCTCGCTTTTAGTAATAGGCTGCTTGTATGCGATGATCGAAAGTGTTTCCATAGCAGCATGAGACAGCTTTTTGATGTGCTTATCTCCGTTGAGCTGTAAAATAGTTTTATGGAAAGCTTTCTTTGTCAGGAACTGATAACCTCCTCCAATCTCACGAAGCTGGAAGGGGTAATATTCTGCATCATATTTTTCACGGATCGCATCCAGGCAGGTGGCGATACGTTCAGTTTCAATAACTGTCTCCATTGCCTGACCAAGCAATTCGGTCATTTCAATCTGAGTAAGCGGGCGTTCGCTGGCAAATACCAGAGCCTCCACATGCGACATTAATTGTTCGATATCCATTCTCTTCTATCTTTTTCTGCTACCGAAATTACTGTATCTATACCATCTTTAGAGACAAAGTAATGCACAATTGTGAATAACTAACAGCCGGTTTTTCAGTCGTTCCGCAGATTAGAAATGCACCGTTTCGGCAAACGGATTTTGTGCTTTTTTCGCCTCAGTTTAAAAATATCTCACCATTGTTTTATTGATGAAGTATCTTTGTTTTCAACTCTTATTCCTTTGCAGAACAACCCGACTTCCTTAAGTAAAAATAATTTGCTGCCGGGCAAAGTCAGTTATCTATTACTGGTGTTCTGCCTGTTTTGGGCGGTGATTTTTGGTTTGTACTATCCTGCTGCAAAAGCTGGCTTCGTAGCAGACTATACGGGTTGGCTCGATCAGGTAAAAAACCACAGTTTCAGAGAGTTTATCAACCGCACACATTTTCAGGCTAAGAGCTTGTATCAGCTAACGCAGTTCAATACCTGGGTGCTTTATAAACTGCTGGGTACCAGCCAGTGGCTGTGGCATCTGGTTTTCGTTACCATGCATGCTATCAACGGTTGCCTGCTGTTTCTGTTTTTCTCAAAACTTATGGACCATACCGGTATTAAGAACAGTAACACAATTGCCGCAATGGGTGCGTTACTGTTTTGCGTTTCGCCGTATTTTTCCGAAGTCATCGTTTGGGAGCCCTCTTTCCATTTCCTGCAGGGGCTCATGCTCATTATGCTGATACTGCTTTGTGCACAGGTATTTATTACTACCGCAAACAAGGTGTATGCCTCCGCCGGATTAGTGTTGTACTTTCTTTCTCTTTTTTCGCTGGAGATTTTTTACATCACTCCATGGTTGGTGCTGTCTCTCTGCTTTTTTTACAACTCATTTGGTAAGGTCACAACGAGGACTGCGATACTATGGTCGTTTGTTCCTATGATCGCATTGGTTGCAGTACGGTTTCTTGCTTATCGTTTTTTGTACGGCGACTGGGTATCACGCATCGGATCCGGAACAATTGATATGGTCAGCGCCGAAAGTTTCGGCAAACCCATCAAGTACCTGTTTCACTTACTGTTCATGGGGCGGTTTATGGAGCAGGCTACCCGGCAGGATATTTATTCCTATTGTGATAACCTTGCGGCCATCGCACTGTTTTACGGAATCTGCGGACTCGTGTTTTTTCGTATACTTTTCAGCTTCCAGAAAATGAGCGGAAAAGCAAAAACGGCATCACTTTTATTCGTTTGGATGATGATGGCACTGCTGCTGCTTACCCCACTTTGGTTCCAGTCAGATATGCTGGTTTGGTTCGATCGGTACACCTACTTTGCCGGTGCGTTCTTTTATATGCTGGTAGCGGTTTCGGTCTCTTTTATTACAGTTAGTTATGTGAGTGTTGGGCTTGTTGCTCTTTTTGCCCTGGTGAATATGCGTTACACAATTAAGGTGGCACGGCTATGGGGCAAATCAGGGCATATTGTTACTTCGCTCCTGCACAATATACCCGACGACAGAAGTAAAAAAATGATTTTGCTGAACCTGCCACAGTGCATGATGGGTGTGCCCATGATTGGTGCCGAAAAAAACAGTGAGTACAAAATGATGCACGACCTGCTGGTACCTGAAAAAATACTGACCAACACCGTGTACGACGGCATAGCCTATAATATGCTCAGCCCCACCGATGGCGCTCATGTAAATGTGATCAACGACAGTATGGTAAAGGTGACCCTCAACCAATGGGGTACCTGGTGGTGGATGGAAACCAAGGGTGGCTACAGCTACTGGACCAGCGATTATAAGCTTGATCTGAAAGACCCCGGGCATTGGTACATTTTAACCCTCCGGAAACCTGCTGATCAATTTATGCTCCTGTTCAATGTGGGCGACCAATGGAAGGTGGTGGATATGAGTAAGAAGGAGGTGGACCAGAATTAATTAGATTGCCCTTTTCAGGTATACGTTTGTACCTTTGCGGTGTGAACGATTTTTCATCCGAAATATTTTTTAGAACAGCGCGGAGCGGAGGCAGCGGCGGTCAGAACGTGAACAAGGTGGAAACCATGGCTGAAGCACTGTGGAATATAGCATCATCGCGCTATTTTACGGACGAAGAAAAAATACTGATTCAGGAGAAACTGAAGACCAAGATCAATAAGGACGGTAACCTACATGCCAAAAGCAGCGAAACCCGCTCGCAGCTCGAAAACAAATTACTTGCCAGAACCAAGCTGGAAGCACTTGTGGCCAAAAGCCTCATAAAAACCAAAAAACGAAAAGCTACCAAACCAACCAAGGAGGCGAAAGAGAAAAGACTGGACAGCAAAAAGAAAGAATCTGTAAAAAAAGAGTTGCGTAGAAAACCGGCAGACGATTAGGATGTCTGTTTTTTCCATTCACTTTTCAGCAAGCCAGCTACTACCAGATCCTCAGCTATACCATTCCTCATAAAACTTTGCCGTATTACGCCTTCAATGGTGAAACCGAGTTTTGCTGCCACACCTGCACTGCGCTTATTGGCCGCAACAAAATGTATCTCTATTTTATTGAGCTGCAATTGTTCAAACAGGTAGGCAATAAATTTACCCAGTGCTTTGCTGGTAATTCCTTTGCCTTCATTTTCGGCGGTGATCCAGTAGCCTATCTGCGCTCTTTTGGTATCCTGCTCCCACTTGTGCATACCTATACCGCCAATGATCTTATTGTCTGATACAACCGCCAGCGCCAGTCCTTCCTGATTGTTTATCTGTTGCAGCGACTGTTCAATAAAATTTAATGAATGTTCGGTTTTGGTAGTTTTGGCTACCCAGTTCAGCCATGGGTGCAGATGTTTTCTCGATCCGTCTATCGCATCAAACAATGCTCCGGCATCCGACGGTTCAAAGGTTCGAAGCAGCAAATGCTCATCAACGGGTATCGATACCAACAGCGTACTTTTTCTCTGGTTAACTATATTATTTTGATGAGGGGTTCAATTTCTCCCACATCTCTGGTATCCGCTTGATCCAGGAGAGTTCCTTCATCTTGGTTTTTGCATCTTCAACCGGCGAGCCAAAATAAATCTTTCCTCCTTCCAGGCTGGCGGGCACTCCGCTCTGGGCATACACTACAGCTCCTTTACCTATAGTAAGATCTTTACTCACACCCACCTGTCCCCACAATATTACTTCGTCTTCAATTATGGCTTTTCCGCCTATGCCCACCTGCGCGGCAAAAAGACAGTTCTTGCCTATCACCGCACCGTGGCCTATGTGTATGTGGTTATCCAGCTTGGTGCCTTTACCAATTATGGTATCGCCGCTCACGCCCTTGTCTATTGTAGATCCTGCGCCTATTTCCACATCGTCTTCTACGATCACTCTGCCGCAGCTCACCAGTTTATCGTACTGTACTTCCCTTTCCTTTCTTCTTTTAAAATAAAATGCGTCTGCACCCAACACGGTACCGGCATGTATGATCACATTATCACCTATCACACAATGATCGTATATAGTAACGTTGGAGTGTATGAGGCAATTCGTACCAATCCTTACATGGTTGCCCACGAATGCACCCGGTTGAATAATTGTTCCCTCACCTATTACAGCACTTTCACTGATCATTTTATTGGCTGGCTCAAAAGGCCTGAAGCGGTTCACGATCTTCACATAAGCGGTAAAAGGATCTGAAGTTACCAGCAGGGTCTTACCTGCCGGGCACTCTACTTCTTTATTAATAATAATGATGGTTGCCGCAGAGTTGAGGCACTTATTATAATATTTCTCAAAATCCACAAACGAGATATCACCCGGTGTTACTTTATGTATCTCATTGATACCTGTTGCCAGTTGGTCTTTGTCACCCACAAGTTTTGCACCGGTAAATTCCGACAGCCATTGCACTGCAACAGGTGTTTCAAACTTCATATGTTTTTCGTTTGTAGCAAAAATACAACTTTGCCTGCGGGTTTCTAAAAAAAGGGTATAAATCGCTTCTTTCCAGTAATTTCGGTTTTAATCTGCTTCACTTTGAATTTCATCAACCTCAACGGAAAAATTACTGAGCGTGCTCAAACTGGTTTACCTGCCGATAATGGCGCATTCAGATATGGGTATGGTTTGTTCGAGACCATGCTGGTGAAGGACGGAGCCATCCAACTCAAAGACCTGCACTGGGAGCGGTTGTTCGACGGTCTGAGGCAGTTGTATTTTGAGGTCCCTAAACTGCTTACCCCCACATTTCTCGAAAACGAGGTAATGCGCACCGTGCAGAAAAACCAGGGGGGGCATCTGTGTCGTGTTCGGTTACAAATGTATGCCGCCGGTGGCGGGCTCTACGGACTGGAAAGCAAATCGCCCGGATTTTTGATTGAGTGTTTTCCGCTGGAACCCGAAGCGATACTGATCAATGAAAACGGCCTGCACATTGGGGTGGCAGAAGGGTTGAACAAAAGTATGGACTCGCTGAGCAATCTGAAATCCTGCAACGCCCTTATATATGCTATAGCCGCACGCCAGGCCAAAGCGCATAAATGGAACGATGCCCTTATCTGCAATACACATGGCAATATCATAGAATCCACTATCGCCAATATTTTTTGGGTTAAAGAAAACGTTGTGTACACCCCACCGCTCATTGAGGGTTGTGTGGCCGGGGTGATGCGCCGGTACATGATGAGCCAAATACCTGTAACCGAAAAAAAATTACTACTCATAGACATTCTGGGTGCAGATGAGGTTTTTCTCACCAATGCCATTAAACGCATAAAGTGGGTGCGCAGTATCGCCGACGTGGAATACACCGCTGGCAAATCAATCTCCATATATAACAATATTTTTGGTTAATCTCTACTGCATGAAAAAAGCTTACTTACTGCTGGTGCTGTGTTTTATCACTTTTTGTGCGCAGGGGCAATTAGGTTTTGGACCAGAGATTGGTTTAGGCATGAGTACATTTAAAACTTCTCCGCCTACAAATCCCATTTTATATACTTCGTCTTCGGTAAGTTCTATTTTGGCGGGCAAGGTGGGCTTTCTCATAGATGTACCGCTGAGCAAGCATTTGTATTTTCAATCAGGGGTGTATGTATCGCGTAGGGGTGCGGAGCGCAGTTTTTCGTATCACTTTAACGACAGTTTTAATGAGCAAGTGCACCAGTCCATGCACATCAACTATTTCGATGTGCCGATTGGTGTAGTATTTAAAAAAGGGCTGCAAGGCCGTGGCCGTATTATGGCCGGCATCAGCGGACAGCCATCTTTAATAATAGGTGGGCGCACTATGCTCGATGACAAGCAGGTGTTTGCCGGCATAGACTCAAACACTAAAGCCTACGGAAAAATAGAATCCGAAAAAACACTCCGTGGCTTTGATATCGCGCTCTTGGTAACACTTGGTTACGAGGCGGCAACCGGACTTTTTGTTCGTGCCTGGTATTCCAACGGTGTCAACGATTTGGGTATAGGCTCAGAGATCATCAAAAACAGAACCTGGGGTCTCTCGGCCGGCTATATTTTTGGCAAGGGCCGCAATATCAACAAAGATGTGGATGATTTGATCGATAAGACGAAGTGAATAATGGGTGTTAATAACTCACGTTTTCCACTGTAAATCTTCAGCTCGATTCGATATAACTAAATAATCTAATTGTGTATAACGTTGTTATCCCACAATTTAATTTGTTACCCACACCCTTCTACGATATCCACGGGTGGTTTTTTTCCCACAGGTTATGTTATCCACAATCCACACTTTTTATGTGAGTTTGCATTGTTTACTGCTTTTCGCTGTGTTAAGAAATCATTACGGTTTGTGGGTAAAACCAAAAATTGGTTTTACCAATAGGAATAACTTTTTTTAATCCCCAAATCCACACCCCTAATAGTAGTGGTTAAAGTTTTTAAGAAAATTTAAAAATGATTATTAGGTATGTGAATATGGGGACAACGTTGGGGAATTGATAAAAATGAGTGGGGTCATATGTTGTGTTAGTTTATTGGAGTAATTTTGTATAATATTTTATATGGAACTCAGTACAATAAGGGAAGCCGGTTTTTATGATGTAGATATTGATCCATCTTTGGATCTGTTTGCAGAGATAGAAAAACTGAAGAAGGAAAAGAAAGCGATTATACTCGCTCACTACTACCAGGAGCCGGATATACAGGATGTGGCCGATTTTATTGGTGATAGTTTGGGTCTGGCACAAAAGGCAGAAAGTACAGATGCCGAGATCATAGTTTTTGCGGGTGTGCACTTTATGGCCGAGACAGCCAAAATACTCAACCCGAACAAAAAGGTGTTGTTACCAGATCTCAGAGCTGGTTGCTCGCTCAGTGATAGTTGTCCTCCTGCATTATTCAAATCTTTTGTGGATAAGCATCCCGATCATTTGGTTATTTCTTATATCAATTGTTCGGCTGAGATCAAAGCACTGAGTGATATTATCTGTACTTCATCCAATGCTCGGTTAATAGTTGAGAGTCTTCCACCGGAGCAGAACATAATTTTTGCACCAGATAAAAATCTGGGTGGGTACATCAACAAACAGACCGGTAGGAACATGGTTTTGTGGAATGGTGCCTGTATGGTTCATGAGATTTTTTCGTTAGAGAAGATCACTAAACTAAAAGCGAGGCATCCGGAGGCAAAATTGATTGCGCACCCGGAGTGTGAAGAAGCGGTTCTTCAAATAGCAGATTTTATTGGTTCTACCACTCAGTTGCTCAAATTTGTAGAGAAAAGTGAGTTTGGCATGTTTATTGTTGCTACTGAGGCAGGGATATTGCATAAGATGCAGGAATTGGCTCCGGGTAAAACGTTAATTGCCGCTCCACCTGATAACTCTTGTGCATGTAACGACTGCCCGCATATGAAGCTGAATACTCTTGAGAAATTGTATTTATGTATGAAGTATGAGCAGCCCGAAATTGTGATGGAAGAATCCCTGAGATTGAGGGCAAAAAAGCCAATCGAAAAGATGCTGGAACTGAGCAGAAAGCTAGGACTGGTGGGATAAATTTTAACAATAAAAATGTAATTCTTTACGGCTAATTTTTTTTTATTATAAAGAAACTATTTAACTTAGCGTCAAAATTAAAATAATATATTTATGAAGCAATTTAACACTGTTAAGATTTTATTACTTTTCGTCCTTTTAGGCTGTGCGGGCTCGGTAATTGGGCAAACATTTCACCCTCTAGCTTTTGATACCATACCGCCGTATACTGGTAACGTTGCCAACTGGTATAAAGACTATGTAGGAGCTCGTCTTCTTGTTACCAACCCTAGTGCGGTTGCTGGTAGCAAAATATTTACCATTACAAATGATGGTATTAGTGCTAGTGGCCAATGGGGTGCAGCTATCACAACACCAATAGTTAACAAGCCTGTTGTTATGGCTTTACCTGATTCATTTGGTTGTAGCACTATTACTAACTTCGCTGCTATGAGCGGTAATATCGCTCTGATATGGAGAGGTCCAATTAGCGGTGCATGTGAGTTTGGTGCAAAGGCTTTAGCAGCGCAGAATGCAGGTGCTGTAGCTTGTGTGCTTATTAATGAGTACCCTGGCGAAGGTCCTGTAGGCATGGGTCCTGGAGCTTCTGGTACTTCAGTTACTATCCCAGTTCTGATGATCGGAAATCTGGATGGTATCGCAATATCTGCACAATACCATTCAAATCCAGCAGGTACTGTTAGAATGTCTCTTATTCCTTGGGGTCAGGCTTATCAGAACGACCTTGGCTTCTGCCCAGGTGGTTTGAGTGTCTGGCACGATCATGCTATTCCAGCTAGCATGTTAGGTGGCGAAAACCCATTGGCTTACAAATGTATTGATGGTGGTTTCATTGCTAACTTCGGTACGCATAATGCAACTAACGTGAAATTGACATCATTCCAGTCATTTACTCCAACTGGTGGTTCTGCAGGTCCAGTGCACAGAGACAGCATTTCTTTAACTAGCTTCCCTGTTACTGACTCAATCTGGGCTATGTTTGCTCCTAGCGAATTCGATTTAACTGCTATCTCTTCTACAGGTCGTTATGATCTCTCTTATGCGGTTACTTCTGACTCTACAGATCAGTTCCCTTCAGATAACACGTGGAACTATTCTTTCTATGCTACAGACAGCATCTTCTGTAAAGGTCGTTACGACTTTGCTGAAGGTCATCCTTTGACTTCTAAGTACTACAGGGCTAATGGAAATTGCCTGTGGGGTACTCCTTACTATGTTACTAAGGGCGGCGACGCGTTTAAAGATGTTCAGTTCAGTATTGCTACTGGCGTTGGTTTGTTGCCAGCTACTCAGCAGTTGTTCTACATATTCAAATGGGTTGATGGTTCATTTGGTGCAGGTTCATCAAATAATTCTTTAGAAGGTGGTGAATTGCAGTTGGTTGGAACTTGCTCAAGAACATTTGATGGTATTGGTGACTCATCTGACGAGTACTATACAACTACATTGATTACTTCAGACTCGAACAATACCGGACACTTTGTTCCTGTGAAAATTGATTCGAATAGCTGGTACTATGTTGCTGCTGACATTACTCCTGCCTCTCCAACACAGGGTACTTTCCTGGGTGTTGATGGTGAATTGAGCATGTTCCCACGTTCTTTCGGACGCAAGCACTTCCATGGTGAAAAAGAATTATATAACCCGGCTCTTGATACTAATAAAACAGATATGAGAGGTACTTATCAAGCCGCAACATTCGATGATTTTGCATTTGGCCTTAGTTTTAACGTTGACTCTGTGATTTACAATAGGGAGATTGGTATGATTCCTAACCTTGCTTTACGCATTATGCCATATACTACTCCGCCAGTTGATCATACAGGAGTAAACAGCGTACCAACAGGTGCTTTGAAATTCGAAGTGTTTCCTAACCCTGCTAGCGACGTTATCAATGTAAATATCGAATTGGCTGCAGCAGCTAAGACAGTTTCTTACACTATCTTCGATAACCATGCTCGTATTATCAGCAGAGAAACACACAACAACGTGTTGAACGAAACTTATTCTTACTCAACTTCTAAGTTGGCTTCTGGTGTTTACTATG
>CAIKOJ010000154.1 GCA_903829015.1 uncultured Bacteroidota bacterium | reverse complement strand
TGTTGTTTTTATTTTCCTGCAAACAAAAGGAAGCAGCAAATTCTGAAACCAAGACACCATCCAAGGTGAATGCTTCTTCCAGAGAGCATTTTGATAAAGGCAATGACTATTTGTTTAATGACGATCTTGAGAATGCAAAAAAGGAATATCAGGCAGCAGTAGAAGCCGATACTACGAACTGGAAGGCTTGTTATGAACTTGCCAGTGTTTATAGTCTGCTTGGCGATTTTGGGAGTGCATATGCATTTTACAACCGGACTGTGGCTTTAAACCCGAATTTTGCAACGGGGTTCTACAGCAAGGCTAATCTGGAGGAAATGGTAGGAGATGAAAAAGGCAGTGAGAGAGATATGCGCCATGCGCTGGAACTGAAAAAAGATATGTACATGGCAATACTCACATTGGGTAGGAAGGAATATGCGAAGAAGAATTACAAAATGGCGATCAGGTACTTTGACACCGCCTTAAGTATGCGAAACGATTTTTACATGGTATATAATATGAGGGGGGCTTGCAAGTACAGCATAGGTGATGTGGCGGGCGCGATAGCAGATTTTGATCAGGAGATCAAGTTGTTCCCGAATCATTCCAGAGGATATCTAAACAGAGCCGTTGCCTATGGCGAACAGAAAAACTACCGTGCGGCTATCAATGATCTGAATGAGGCAATTAATATTGAACCATTGTGGTCGCAGGGGTATATCTACCGCGGAATGTATCATATAAAAAACAACACCAAAGACAGTGCATGCGGTGATTTCAGGATGGCATATAAACTGAAGAATCCGGATGCGGAGGCATACTCCAAGCAGTATTGTCAGTAGGCTAAAAAAAACTGGCATCTTTGTATTTGCATATCCATTTAAGTTGTAAGGCCGGATTTGTGCCAAAAATTAACAACTTATACTAATTGCTTTATTTATTTTCATGCTCAGGAATTGCTTTGATTCCATAGAATAAATGAACCGGAAACAGATCAAATGGAAGCTGCGATATGGAATGCAGTATTTTCCGTTCACTTTGAATACTGTGTTGTGTGTTATTGCCATTTGGCTGGCATACAAGCTAATCTATACGCCTGTACCTAAGGGCGAGGAACCATCTCCTTTCATTCCGTTCATTCTGCTGATGGGAAAAATGGTTTTGTGGTTTGTAGTTGGGCTGGTTGGGTTATCGATATTGAGCACGTTTGTGAGTTATTTTTATTACCTCTGGCTGAAACAAAATAAAGGCAACAAGGTGGATGTATCATTCACAACCGAAACTGCGAAAGGCAAACAAAACAAGCTATACATGAATGCTCGACTGGAAGGGGCTTTCAGGCCTATACTGGGTTTTGTAAAAGGGCGGCTTTTTTATGACGATCATGTGATGACAGACAGGTTTAGCCTGATGTCGAATAAGCTTAAAGATAAGAGTCTGCAACGCATAGCCATAACCGGTAAAAGCAGGATGTTGCTGCCGGACATCAAGGAATACGATATAAAGGGCGGCTTTGTTTACTTTCAGGATATGCTGCATATTTTTTCGTTGGCATCAGCACAACCTATGAGCGGGCATTTTTATCAGCCACCGGTTTTGACGGGTAAGGAAGATGCCGATGTTTTCCCAAAGAAAACGGAGACGATGGATGTGCGGATAGAACAATTGAGAAGGGTAGAGGGAGAGCCATTGAATTACAAGGATTTTGAGGCAGGGGACGATGTGAGGCGGATAGTATGGAAGGTGTATGCAAAAAACAGAGAACTGGTAGTGAGAATACCAGAGATGTATGAACCATATGCTTCTCACCTTTACTTTTATGCTTCATTCTATGCATCTGTAAATACGCAATGGCTGAGTGAAGGCTATCTGGCCGAGATGCTTAACTACTATAAGAACAGTGTATGGACGGTATATAATACGTTATCTCATAAAGAATGGGAAATGAGGTTTATTCCGGATCAGAGTTTTAGTATGCCGGAGCAGCTGAGTGAAGCAGAAAAGACGGCTAAGATCATTAGTAATAGTGTGTGGCATAAAGACACAGCATTGCCGCAATATTTCAACGCCAAGAACGGTACTGTTTTGTGTATTTCATCGCTCACTGATCCGCAAGAATTAAAGAATGTTTTAGACAGGTGTGATGCCTCTACTGTTGTGTACTTTGTGAAAGTATCCAACGTCTTCAAACACTATGCAGCGCTTAGCCTTATCAGCAGGCTCATCTTCCAGTCCCCGCAGGACCGCCTTTCAAAACTGCGCACGCGATGGACTTTCTCTCCCATGCGCTTCCAGATACAGAAGCGCGAAAAAGAAATAGAAGAAATGCTGCAAAAAAGCAGTGTTACTTCAACAGTGTTTTAGCTAGTACCTTGTAACAGCCAATTACGGAATACTAATAGTGCAAGACTGGTTATTTGTGAACGGTAAAGTGACCGCTTTCCAGATAACCCTTGAGTCGCTGGTTTGTACCTGCACATTTGAGCTTGAGAAAGCCAGATAGTACCCCATGTCATAAACAACTCTGTTGTTAGGAATGGTTACATCCTGAAATATTTCTTCGTTAGGACCGGGGAAATTTATGTTGACGTAGAAGTCAATTATGTTCTTAGGGTCATTGTTCTGCATTCTCAAAAAGAAATAGGTTGGACCAATATCAAGTGGAATGCGCAAAGTGTCTGTAATAGGGAATGAGTCGGTTCTGCCCCAGTTAAGAGTAAGACCTACTAAACCGCTAGGGTTGCTATTGGCCAGGGAACCTGAATTGCCTGATGTACTTGCTGTCATAACCGCCTGCGAAGCATACTGACCAGCAAAGGCAACAGAAGTGCCGGCCGGAACAGTTTTTGAGGTGCCGTTCACAACAATGGTTATGGGAGTGAACGTATTATTAGTATACATGATAGCGCTGTTAGCTCTAGTTTGGCAGCGAGCTCCGGAAAAACCAGTAGGGCATTGGCATTTGCCGCTTGAGCAACTACCACCGTTTAAGCACACAACACTACCACAGCTGTTGCTGCTGCATGAACTGGAAATAATAGCCACTGAAGCAGCTACAAGGACAAAAACGATTGCAAAGAACAGCTTCACATTTTTCATATTTTGGCTAATTATTTTTTAGTTGGAACGATAAAGATAATATTCGGCAATTAGAATTGGAAGTGGTTCATTTATTTATCTGATAATATTTTACTGCTTTTATTCGGGAATGAAAATATTAAATATAATT
>CAIKOJ010000153.1 GCA_903829015.1 uncultured Bacteroidota bacterium | reverse complement strand
CTCATATGGACTCGTTGAAAGACAAGCGCAAGTCAGTTACCGATAGCATCACCTCTGTTAGAAAAACGAAGACAGACAGCATCACTTCTATACAAAAACGAAGAACTGACAGCCTCGGAAGAGTTAAAAAATATAAAACCAGTAAGCGGTATGCAGATAGTGTGATCATTGCGAAGCATGTAAGATCTGACACTATAAAAGCTGCGCAAAAAACGCGGCAGGACAAAATAGCGGCATCCCGGAAGTATTCACTGGACAGTGCTAAGAAAATAAGGATGCATAATATGGACAGCGTAAAAACTGTCAGAAACAAACATCTGGACAGTATTAAAACAGTGCGTAAAGGTAAAACTGACAGCCTAGCGAGATCAAAAAAACTAAAAGAGGATCTGGCAAAATCTAAAGATAAAAAGAAAGATGAGGACAAAAAGCTAAAACTGGAACTGAAGATCAAACAGAAGCACAAAGAGTGGTCTAACACTTCCATGCTTAAAAAGAGATGGGGACCTATTCGAAGAGTGACGCAGAATTCATTCACGCATTATAACTACTATTACAATGCGAACAAGAAAATGGAGGAGGCTGAAATTAATATGCAGCGAAACCGAAAGGAGAATTACGACTCACTCCTAGGGCTATATCCATTTAACCCCAGCAGAGACTCCTCCCTAATGTCGGCAGACATGGATACCATAGTGCGCAAAATATCAGTTGGCATTCAGATTCATGACCCCAGGGTTAAGTGGGCAAATGATCTATACTTATTGCTGGGAGAAGCTTATTACTATCGCGGCCAGTATGAAAATGCATCGATAGCATTCAGGTATATTATCAGTAAAGACGAAGAAGCTAAAAAAGCTGCGGCAAAAAAAGGGTATGGCAGCAGTAAGTCAAAAGAGGCTCCGTCGATTTTGCAGGAGGATCAGCACAACGGGTTGCTTGACTTCCTTAAACACAAATCAGTACACAACGAAGCTATATTGTGGCTTGCACATACATATACGCAGGCCGAACAAGTTGAAAACGCTGAATCCATTCTGTCTTTACTGGAATCAGATGCGAAATTACCAGAAGAACTGAAGGGAAGACTTGCAATTGAAAAGGCATTTGCATTTCTAACTGAACATAATTACGAGGCAGTTGTAGAGCAATTGGCCATAGCAGTTGATGATGACTACCTCCCGGATTGGCTGCGAATGCGCGCTGCTTTTATTCAGGGACAACTGTTGCAGAACCTGGGCGACCATAAAGATGCGGCTATCAGTTTCGAAAAAGTGCTTACCTATTACCCGAAAATAGAAATGGATTTCTATGCGAGAAAGTATGTTGCATTTAACAAACTGCAGTCGGGAGAAGATATTGAACAATCTATGAGGCCGCTTAAAAAGGTCTTAAACGATGGCAAGTATATTAGCTACTACGACCAGGTATATTTTGTGCTGGGCAAACTTGCCGTGAAAGCAAACCAAAACAAACAAGCAATTACTTACTTTACAAAGAGCACCACAACTCCAAAAGCAACTAAAAAGCAAAAAGCAATTTCCTTTGCAGCATTGGGAGATGTCTATTATGCAACGTCTGAATATTCTGAGGCTAAGCGTTCATACGACAGTGCATCCAAATACTCATCATCAGTATCAAAAGATGCCAACATAGCCACGGCATTGCAAAGAATTAAGGGGCTTGAAGATGTTTCTGTACCAGGTAAGATAATACATGATCAGGACAGCCTTCTTGAACTTTCAAAGTTGAGCAAGAAGGAGCAACTTTCGGTAGTTAGGAAATACCTTCGTGATCTGGAGAAAAAACGTATAGACAGTGCCATAAATGCAGAGAGCACAGGCGTTACAGCAGCTGCACCTGTGGATGTAGACGAATCAAGCAAAGATGCAGCAAACTGGTATTTCGGGAATACGGCGTTGATGCAACAAGGCAGCAACGATTTTAAACGTAAATGGGGAAACAGGCCGCTAACCGACAACTGGAGGCGCGGCTCTGCACTTACATTCACCAGCAACACTGCTAGCGCAGAAGACGATCAGGACGATCTGTTGACTACATCCGGTGACAATGGATTGCCTACGGAAGAAGGATTGCTGGCACGCATACCCAATACATCCCAACAGAAAGAAGCTGCCTTAAAACTGGAATACAAAGCTTATATACAACTAGCCAAGGCCTATGTGAAGCAACTTGAAGATTATAACATGGCTACGAAAACACTCGACACGCTCGACAATCGTTTCCCAGATCACAATCAGAAAGAAGAAGAGCTATACCTGCGTTATCGAATAGCAATCAAGCAAAACAAACTCGACAAAGCAAAACAATACAGCGAACAGCTGTTGGCAAAATTCCCCAACTCGCAATATGCTGCTATTGTAAAACCAAAAAACAGCGAAAGTAAACTGGATGATATGATTGCCGGCAAAACGCTCCCGGCATATTTCGATGAAACATACCAGTTGCTGATGCAACACCAATATACCGAAGTGCTGATGCGCACAAGGGCAGCTAATAAGCAATATGACAACCCAACCTACCAAAAACGATTTGAAATCATGGATGCCATGGCCTATGCAGGCAGCAACGACTTTAACCAAGCAGACACCATCATTAGTAAATTTATTCGTTCCAATCCACCAACAGATTCTCTGATGCCTTGGGCCAATAGTGTTAAGAACTATATTAAAGAGGTTCGGAACGGAGGCAAACCTTCGTGGTATAAAGAAGGGCCTTATGTTTACAAAGATACTTCAGCTAAAAAGAAAGATGTTGCAACTATAACTCCCCCCCCTACTCCGAAACTATCGCAACCAAGCGAGCCTATACCACCATCGGACATACCGTCATCATTCATCGTTAGTATAGATACAGAACACTATTGCATCCTTGTATTGCCAGGAGTTGATTCAAGGACTTCGGGACTTAAAAAAGCAGTGACTGCTCTGAATAATGAAAAATACATTGCTAACGGTCTCGAAATACTGTTCGACCTATACAATATCGACCTTGGGGTTTTGGTGGTTCGAAAATTCAAAAATTCGGCCGACGCCAAAACGTATCTAGGCGATCTATTGGCAACAGACGCCTTTAAAGGATATGGAGCTGGCGAGATAAAAACTATGCTTATCAGCGGACCGAACTACAAAAAGATGTTTGCTGATAAGAATACGCAACTTTATTCCGGCTTTTATAACGCAAATTACAAGTAGCAGGAAGAGTAATTGATTGCACAAAGAGCAAGGCAATAACAAACAACCTGCCGAATATGGTAATTGATGCACCCAGAACCTAACTGAGCAACAGCGCTTTAAGTAGAATGTGCGATAAGGACTGCAATCAGGACGGCAGGTTGCTGCCGCAATTGCAAATGCAAAACAAAACTCCTGCCGGCCTAAATTATGAGTTGGAATTTATTTAGTAATATTTATTACAGCCTGACTATTTGAAACGGAATAATTTGCAGGAACCTCACCCAGCGTATCATTTACATAGTAACTCATACCACCTGAGCAATTCCTGTCTTTACTCTTGATCGTAGTAAATTTCATACCGGTAATATGCCATGTGCGTCCCACGGATCTCACTTCTACTATATAATCAGAAAAAACGTCAAGCTGAATTTTAGTATCTACAATCTCCAGCGTATCTCTACCCGGATTTGAGGAATTAGTATACACGTTTGTTGTAACCAAATGATCAAACTTGCCGGTTTGTAAGTATTGACTCACTACTAATGCATGCAAGTCAGTATTATCAAAATTCACAAAATTAATTTCAGGAATAGGATTAGTGCAGAGATGCTTGCAATCGCAGTTTGCCAATACCATGCTGCCAAAAAGCAACATTAAGCCATAGTTGAAATAATTTTTCATACCGCAATTTACCATAATTTTCATAATTTCTAAACGAAAAGTGCTTATCTATTTTGTGGCATTCAATAAAACAGAAAAGCACCCCCAAAGAGGCGCGTTTCAATAATTACATTCGTGAGGTATTAGTTGTAGTTAACAGTTACTGGTACACCGGTAGCGTTGGTATAAGAACCAGATGCCTGACCAGCCAGTACGTTAAGTGTAGCACCTACAGTTAAAGTCTGAGAACCACCACCGCTTAATACACCTGTAGAAGATGGGTTGCTGGTGAAAGAGTTAACAGTCATTGTATGTGAGCTCGCATCAGTTATAGTTGCAGAGCTTGGCAAAGTAATAGCGTAAGTGAAAGTAGGCTCACCTGATACTGTGAAAGTTGCAGCAGTAACAGTACCGGTATTAGCTGGCAAAGTAACACCACCAGCACCACCGGTAGTACGTGTACCTGCAGGAGCCAGTACGGCAGTACCTGCG
>CAIKOJ010000152.1 GCA_903829015.1 uncultured Bacteroidota bacterium | reverse complement strand
TTCGTTTTCTATCATGGCATATCAGCATCTGATACTGTATTCTACACAAGGCAGAAGTCCAGTTTCATTGAAGTCCTGAAAATTGAAGAGCCAACTACTGTGACCAGTCTGCCAATGAGCACCGCAAGAATTGCAGACAAACCAGTACCTGTCATTACTCTTGAACCTGTTAAGGACGAACCAACTGCCGCACCAAGGGAACTTAGTGTTCTTAGCCCGGTAGAATATAGTCCCGTGCTTGCCTTCAAAACCGGTTACAGCGAGCAGGCGAATGTCGGAACGGTGGCACCCCCTGATGTTGTCGTCAGAGCATCACATGAGGCAGACAGTCTGTTCCCGCTTAGCGTTTCAGGGCTTGCACCATTAGATATTAGCAACCCAAAATCTTCCGGCCTCACTGGTATCACAATACCAGATATTGTGATCAGGCCTGCAAGAGACAGCGACATTTTGGCCTCGGCAGGTATTTGCGGCTTAACTGAAATTCCCAATGTCAGAAAGCCTCCTACTGATATTACTCCACCTTCGCTGCCGGATATGGCGCATTCATCGGCCTTTGATACGTTGGGGGAACTCATTTTGGATGCAGCAGCTTTAAGCCAGTTGAATCTGCCAGTCAAGACGTCAATGCTTTCGGTCGGTGTTGCTGTACCTGATGTTGCAGCATCTGGCGTACTGGACACAGTCGGCGCACCAGAATTAGACAATGCACTCTTTGCTTATCTGCCCGCATTCAGATCTGACATAAGTGTTGCTCCGGTTGAACTTCCCTTGAAACTCGAACTAAGAACAGTGGTTGACGATATGCACCTTTCGCCCGATGGTTATGCCCTGCTCGAAAAAATGGAAGGCTTTGCGCCTACGCTGTATAATCTGGGCGACGGTGGCTACACTATTGGCTTCGGCTTTTTTGTTCCGTTCAATGAGGGCTATAAATGGAAAAATGGCGTTACATGGGAGCAGGCTGTTGCTTTAATTGCACAGAAAGTTCCTACTTACGAAGATCAGGTGAAAAAGTACATCAACGTACCGCTCACTCAGAGCGAATTTGATGCGCTAACAATGCTGGCATACAATATTGGCGGATTTTCAAAGGCTACGAGTTTGATCAATGATATAAATGAACAAGTGGATATCGGTAAAATTCAGAACGACTGGAACCGGTTTATTCATTCAAAGGCTCCGAACGTCACCAAAGGCCTCATGAAAAGGCGTAAGGATGAAATTGAAGTGAGGAAATTATCAGATTACCAACCTACCCGTAAAATTCAAATCTTAAAAGGCACAAAATGATGAAGAAGTATGTAACCGCGATCTTATTTCTCTTGCACCTAAGTGGTGCCTGCAGCGCACAGGCAGTAGATTCCAACGAAGTGTTTCAATCACTGTTTAAGTGTTGGCGCTCGGTGAGCCACGAGTATTCACTGATCTATGGACTGGAGGAAGAAGAAATTAAGGTGTTGGCAAAACAAAAGATCTGCTTCAGCCGCGACAGTATTAATACTTACGAGGGTGATGCATACGCGCCCTTGTATCAGATTCGTAAGGTGAACGCTGAAAGCTACGCGAAGGATAACTTTGATTGTGCCAAAGTGAAACTGGGTATCATTAAAGACACTGTGTATGAGATCACTATCTCTGCTTATTCCAAACCCAATAAATCAGGCGATATCCATCAAAAGACCGAAATAATTGCCTACGACGGGTATTTTCTGTACATAGTAAAAGATGGAGTTATTTTTAAAATGATCGATTACAACTTTAAAGCCACTCCAAGGGGAGCTAACTGAGTTGCAATAATTTGATTATATGGTTAGCGCTATCGCCAATACTTCTAAAAATTGGTTCTCAATGAACGATCATTTATTAATGTAATATTAAATACACATGCGATACCGTTCCGGGGAGGCATTTGTAAAAATCAGTTGCCACATTCAGTTTTAAAAGATTAAATTCGCACAAAATTTCAAAAACCGGTAATCAGCAAATTACCGCATTCTCAATTTCACATAACAATATCATGAATCTTCACGAATATCAGGCAAAGGAACTACTTAAGAGATATAACGTGCCTACGCAGGAAGGCATTGCCGTTGAATCTGCAGATGCAGCCATGAATGCTTACCGCCAGATGTCGGCTGAGACCGGCTCTAAGTTTGCGGTAGTTAAGGCACAAATACATGCGGGTGGTCGCGGTAAGGGTCGGATGATGGAAGTTCCGGACCAAAGCGGTGTACAGGTAGTTAAGAGTATTGATGATGTGGAGCGTGTAGCTAAAAATATTCTGGGTAATACCCTCGTTACTATTCAAACTGGTGCTGCCGGCAAAAAGGTGCATAAAATTCTCGTTGCTCAGGATATGTATTATGACGGACCTAGCGAGCGTAAAGAGTTTTACCTGAGCATTCTGCTCGACCGTGCTAAGAAACAAAACGTTGTAATGTACAGCACCGAGGGCGGTATGGACATTGAGACTGTAGCACACGATACTCCTGAAAAAATATTTAAAGAGTGGGTACAGCCTGGTTTTCCGTTGCTGCCTTTTCAGGCGCGCAATATAGCATTCAATCTGGGTGTTACAGGTGCGGCGTTTAAGAACATGGTTAAGTTCGTAACCAATCTGTATGATGCGTATGTGGGTCTTGACTGCTCAATGCTGGAGATCAATCCTTTGTTCAAAAGCTCTGACGACAAGATACTTGCTGTAGACTGCAAAATGAATCTGGACGAGAACGCTCTTATGCGCCATCCCGATCTGGCTGATATGCGCGACAAGAACGAAGAAGATCCAACCGAAGTGGAAGCAGGCGAATTCAACCTGAACTATGTGAAGCTCGACGGCAACGTTGGTTGTATGGTAAACGGTGCTGGTCTGGCTATGGCTACTATGGACATGATCAAACTGGCAGGTGGTGAGCCGGCCAACTTCCTCGACGTAGGCGGTGGCGCTAACGCACAAACCGTTGAAGCTGGTTTCCGTATCATACTTAAAGATCCAAACGTAAAAGCAATACTCATTAACATATTCGGTGGTATCGTTCGTTGCGACAGGGTAGCATCGGGTGTTATCGAAGCTTACAAGAAATTAGGCAACATCAACATACCTATCATTGTGCGCCTGCAGGGTACTAATGCTGAAGCTGCTAAAGAACTGATCGTTAACAGCGGACTGAAAGTACAGTCGGCTATACTGCTCAGCGAAGCTGCCGAACTGGTGCAGCAGGCGGTTAGAGCATAATATACACAACCAACTGATTTGAATTAAAGTAGGGTTCTCATAAAGGGAACCCTGCTTTTTTTATTTCAGTGCTTTTGAAAGTTCGTTTGCCACGCGTATGCCGGCCAACACGATACTGCGTTCTGCATAGGTCATACAAGAGCCATAGTAGCTCTGCGGAACTTCTGTGGGTGATTTTTTTGTGCCGTTGATCCTGCCATCTATATATACAACCTCACGAGCTGCTAACACGCCTTCGTTCTTTATCCAGGCATTTGGGGTAGTGTTCTTTTTAAGTTCAGGCAGTTTATCTAACTGATATTTAGGGTCAGCCAGCAGGTTTTTGGCATAGTTGCCACTCAGTTTCAATGAGCCCATTATCAGCCCGTCCCAGTAGCTGTGCAGTGTCTGCGCCTGTTGGTGCGGCATGGGTATCACCCATGTTTGTGTGCCACCTACATCGCCGGTTGGGTGTGCTTTATCGAACAGCGATGAAACGTGCAGTGGCTGGTGTACATCTTCTATCAGATGAATGAGCCAGCAAAGATCAATGGCACGCTGTTTGCCGTTGGGTTCTGTTTTTATCTTTTGCAGCAGCTCCGTTATTTTATCTTCTGCGTTGGGCTTTGCAGGTCCGGTGCCTGTTACGGCATTCCCTGCAGGTACAAAAGGGTAGTAATCAAAGTGCCACTCGGTCATTCCCGGGCCGACTAATACCGCCGAATCCTTAGCATCATCGGGATACATAGATGCCAGCAGGAAAAGTCCCATTTTTCGGTTCTCACCAATCAGTTCTTCCATTGGGTAGTTCCAGCGCTTGCCGTTGTACCAGGGGTGGTATTTAAGTATCTCCAGCACTTTATTAATAGTAGCCGGACTATTCTTTTTAAGGTACAGATAAGTAACAGCCGTGCTGGTGTAGTGCCCGCCGCCGCTCCATGCAAAACCAAGCAATGGAAATAGCAGCAGTGCGATAAGGAGTCTAAGCGATCTCATAGGTATTAGTTTTAAGCAAATTTAAAGGAAGTTGGGGAGGAATTGAGGAAAAAGTTCCTGGCAGATAATAGAGTTAAACCAGTGTGGGGGGGCAGGGCGTTAGAATGTTACTGCGCATGGGTGCCAGACATAGTCTTTCATCTTGTTGTTGATTTAAGACACAGCCTTAAACTAGTGGCGGAACTATCTTTATTAGGAACAACACTTTCCAAATAGTTTTTTCAATCTATTTATTTCCTTAAGTTCAGCATTAGTAAACTTAAATATTTTAGGCGTGGATATTAATACTGCAACATTGGGAAAATTCACATCATAGCTAGCCCAATATTTTGTAGTTGCTTGAAAAATGCAATTCGTGTAATTAGCCTTCAACAATTTTATTTTAAGAGTAAATTGCCTACTATTAATTTTAAGATTAGTACTAAATCTATTTTTAAATAAACTGCAAAAATTCAACTGTTTATTTGAATCTAATAAAATACAATGGGAATCCGACAAACTAAAATCCAAAAGTGGTAATCCAAATGACTTCAAAATAGCCCGTTCACTAAAAGTATCTAGTTGCGAAATATAAGTTTGAATTTCACTTATGCTTTCACAACTGTAAAACATTGATACCGAATGTCCAATCTCATATTTGTAATTTAATTCAAGAGAAATGAGAACCTTAGATACCCCTTTAAAAGATAACAAAATAAACAAAATAATAAAGAGAATCCTATTCATGGTGGATGGTTTTTTTCTCGTTCCAGCCGAGTCTTCCAGTTCTATATTGTGAGTCAGGCGTGGTGTCCCGCTTTTCTATAGCATATCCGAAAAATGAAATTCAAAATTATTATGTAAAAAAAAATTGACGAAACCATTATTAAATAAAATAAATAGATGGCTACCTTATTGGAGACTAAATTTTGTAATGAACGAATAACAAGCTCTCCCAAACAAATATTTGTAGGCAAAAACATTCCACTAAAAGAATAAATAATCTCAAACAGAT